>JAYVXK010000094.1:0-2624 GCA_043785265.1 Myxococcales bacterium
CGAACAGGAAGATGTCATGACACGATTGACCGGTTGGCTGGGCACTTGCGCGGGGCTGGTCCTGATGGTCGCCAGCTGCGGCGCGAGAGACACGAGCAACGCGGAGGGCGTTGACGCGAGCACGTCCGTACCTTCCTATGCGCCGACTCCTGAACAACAGGTGCGCGCGGCCTACGTTTCTGCCAGACAAGCCGAAGGGGCAACAGACCCAGCCTATTCGTTTCGTCAGACTGGGAACGCGATGGAGGCAGTCCATCCTGCGTCGCAGATGCGAGCGCGCGTGACGGAAGATGGCGTCACCCTATCGCGAGCAGGAGAACCCTGGAGTGCGAGCCTGCACACGGCGAGCATCGGATGTCATCCCTCGCGCAGCGAAGGATCCCCAGGGGATCCTTCGGCCGTTGGCCTCAGGATGACAGGGTCGAGCAATCGCGTGCAGGTCGACAAGAGCGCAGGTGTCCAGCACTTCACTGAGTGGTACACGCAGGGCGCTCTCGGGTTGGAACAAGGCTGGACTCTCCGCGACAATCCCTGCGCTACCGGAGCGCTCGAACTACGAGTGCAAGTCACCGGTCTCGCTGTGGCCGATGGGCAGAACGGAATCGATCTGCGCGACGAATCTGGCCAAAACAAGGCTCATTATACGGATGCGTGGGCGCGCGACGCGAAGGGAAGATCACTCGAGACAACCATGAGCGCGAGCGGTGGAAGCATCGCGATTCATGTGGACACGCGCGGCGCGACCTTCCCAGTGGAGGTTGACCCCCTCGCCTGGTTTCAGCAGCAAGAACTCACCGCCAGCGACGGTCTCGCCATGGACGGGTTCGGCGAAGCGGTCTCGGTCTCTGGTGGAACAGCGTTGGTCGGTGACTCACAAAAGACGATCGGCGCAAACGGCAACCAAGGCGCGGCTTATGTCTTCGTGCAGAGTGGCACGACCTGGGTTCAGCAGCAGAGGCTCACTGCGGCCGACGGCAGCGCGGGCGACCAGTTCGGTCATACCGTGTCCGTTTCCGGCGGCATTGCCGTCGTGGGGGCCTACAACAAGACAGTCGGCGCGAACGCCCAACAAGGCGCCGCGTACGTCTTTGTCCAAAACGGCACGACCTGGACGCAGCAACAAAAACTCACCGCCAGCGACGGCGTGGCCGGCGACAATTTCGGGAGTTCCGTGGCCGTTTCCGGCGGCACCGCGCTCGTGGGGGCTATCTATAAAGCCGTCAACGCCAACAACTCGCAAGGGGCGGCTTATGTCTTCGTGCAAAGCGGCACCACATGGACCCAGCAGCAAAAGCTCACCGCCAATGATGGCGCGAAGAGCGACTGGTTCGGTGGAGCCGTAGCGCTCTCCGGCGGCACTGCGGTCGTCGGGGCGCTCTTCAAGACTGTCGGCGCCAACGCTGGACAAGGCGCCGCGTATGTCTTCGTGCAAAGCGGCACCACATGGACCCAGCAGCAAGAACTCACCGCCAGCGACGGTGCTGCGAGCGACTACTTCGGTAGCGCCGTGGCGGTCTCCGGCGGAACTGCGATCGTCGGTGCGCACAACAAGACCGTCAACGCACACGCCTATCAAGGCGACGCCTACGTCTTCGTGCAGAGTGGCACGACCTGGACAGAGCAACAAAAGCTCGTCGCGAGCGACGGCGCGACGAATGACAACTTCGGCGCCTCGGTGTCTATTTCTGGCGGCACTGCGGTCATAGGTGCCTACTTGAAGACCATCGGCGCGAACGCCCAACAAGGTGCCGCTTACGTGTTCACGCAGAGCGGCGCGACCTGGACCCAGTCTCAAGAACTCGTCACCAGCGATGGTGCGAACAGCGATCACTTTGGTCTGTCGGCGGCAGTTTCCGGCAGCACGACGATCGTGGGAGCCAACAACAAGAAGGTCGGTTCCAACGGAGGGCAAGGGAGCGTCTACCTCTTCAACCAGGGTCCTTCGAATGGCAGTCCGTGCGCCAAGCCTGCCGACTGCGGGAGCGGCTTTTGCGTCGATGGCACTTGCTGCGACACCGCTTGCACCGGCCTTTGCCAAGCGTGCGCTGCATCGGTGAAGCAGTCTGGGAAGGACGATGGGACTTGCGGCCCAGCACTCAACGGGCAGAACCCTCACAAGGACCCGTGTCCAGTCGACGATCCGGCCACATGCAATCGCGATGGTCTTTGCGACGGCGCTGGAGCGTGCCGCCTCCATCCTCCTTCCGGTACCACCTGCGCGAGCACGTGCGCGGC
Organism: Myxococcales bacterium; assembly: GCA_043785265.1. GTDB lineage: Bacteria > Myxococcota_A > Polyangia > Polyangiales > Polyangiaceae > JANYHY01. The sequence goes on from JAYVXK010000094.1 coordinate 2,236, forward strand.
TGGTCAAGAAACCGACAGCACTTGCGACGCCAATTCGAAGTGCGTCCTAGGCGGCTCCAAATCGTGCGGCAGCTATCTCTGCGGGACCACCAAGTGCAAAACCACATGCGCTGCCCAGGCTGACTGCAACACGAGCTTCGTTTGCCAATCGGGCGCGTGCGTTTCCACCGGAGCCACTTGCATCGCCAACGAGTCGCACACTGCCGACGGTAAGGTCGTCGCCTGCGCCCCCTATCGATGCGATGTGAACGGCGCTTGTAAGTCGGCGTGTACCTCGGTCGACGACTGCTTTGCGCCAGCTACGTGCGATCCCTCTGGCAGGTGCGCTGCACCTTCGGCTGGCAATTCAGGTGGATGTTCGACGAGTGGCGGCGGCGGAACGGGGGCAG
>JAYVXK010000095.1:0-8656 GCA_043785265.1 Myxococcales bacterium
GTTGATGAGCACCACGATGGGAACGGCGTTGGCGCCCGCGCTCTCCATGGTGGGGATGACTTCCTTCCAGTTGCCCGTCTTGGGTTCCTTCAGGAGTCCCAGCGTGGCGAGCACTGTGTCTCCGAGAAATCCGAGCACGCGTTTGGTCTCGAGCAGGAGTTCGATCGTGGCGCTGCCTATGTCGGCGAGTGTTCCCGGCGGCTTGCGGTGGCGGCGCGGGATGGGCTTGGTGTCGCCTCGATAGAGGTGGATGAGCTCCGCCACGTTCTTGTGCGCGTTGACGAACTCTGCCTTCACTCCTCTTGCGGACAGCTCACTCCTGAGGTGAACGAGGAGCGCCATGGTTCCGCCGTCGATGACCTCGACCGCGCCCATGTCGAACTGGATGCTCTCACCCTTCTTGAGTGTCGAGATGCGATTCGAGACATCCGTCCAGATGACCCCAGCCTCTGGGAATGTGAGTTTGCCAGAGAGCGCGAGCTTGGCGCCCTCGGAATGGTCGATCCGTTCGATGACTGAGAGCCGCTGCGGCACTTCGTCGTCTGCGATCTGAACCTGAGGCATTTGTGGATGCTTGAGCAAGGAGCGAGCCGCCCGCCAGATCCAAATTCATCGGCATTCCAGCTGCGATCTAGCCCGCATTTCCGCCACACCCGCTGCCTCAGTGAGCACGACGCCCACAGCGCGGCACCGTCACTGAAGTTCTGGCGCGCCGAGACCGAGGGCTGTGACGAATGGGTACGAGTCGACCCGCATCTCCAGCGGCCACCAGCACCATGTGATCGAGGTCGCGGTACTTCTTGGCGACGCGCTTGGCGTGCAGCTCCACGTGCAGAGTAACTGGGTGCGACGTATTGCGCCCAACCGCGGCCACCAGGAGCGCGGCCCACACCCATCGCCGCGTCACCATCAATCGAGAGCGACCCCACCGGTTCGCCGTCGTCAAGCGGTCGCGTAAGCAACCGAACCAGTAGACGAGCGGGAACGGGAGCGGGAGCGGGAACGGGAGCGGGACGGCGACGGCGGACGGGAGCGGCGACGGGAACAGGAACAGCGGACCGCGATGGAGGACAACAAAAGGATTCTACGAACGAACAACAACCCGCTATGTTGACGCGGATGCGTGCTCGCTTGCTCCTCGCCGCGGTGGCCATGACCTCGATGGCATGTGGCGCGGGAACCATCCCAGATCCCAAAGACGCGGCGCGAGATTACGCGCACGCGGCGTCGAAGGGCGACACCGATGCCATCTACGACATGATGACGTCGACCGCAAAAAAGGCGCGCACCAAAGACGAACTCAAGAAGATCGTCGAAGGCGAACGCTCTGAGTTGCAAGAGCAGTCGACTGCGATCTCCGCCAACGACGCGCGTGTGGTGGCGACCGCGCGATTGCGTTTCGAAGACGGCGAAGAGTCTGCGCTCGAGCTCAAAGACGGGCACTTTTGGGTCACTGCCGCGGGCGCGTTGCCTGGTGGCGCGCGCACGCCCGAGGAGGCGCTCGATCAACTTCGTCGCGTCCTCGCACGACGCAGTTATCAAGGATTGATGCGGGTGCTCACGCCGGAGACGCGCGCGATGGTGGAGCGCGACATGCGCGGTTTGGTCGATGGCCTCGATCGCCCCGACACACTGTCGCCTCAGGTCACTGGAGATTCTGCATCTGTGATCATCCCCGGAGGTCATCGCGTCCGGATGCGACGCGACGGGGGCGTCTGGCGAATCGAAGACTTCGACTAACGAGCGCTCGGCTCACGATGTGCGATTTGCTCGGCACGCCGTCCCCGTCCGCCGTCCCCGTCCGCCGTCCCCGTCCCCGTCCCGTCCGCCGTAGCCGCTCCCATCCCTTTCCCCGCTCTCTTCAGATAGGCTTGGGCTGCAACCAGAGGAGGCGAACATGCGCAGGCTCCGAGTGGTCATCACGGGTGGCGCCGTTCCCGTGCTCGTCGCAACACTGCTTCAACCCGCGTGCGGCGAGCGAAGCGGGTTGGATGTCGACGTTGACGCCGATGTACCCGTCGATTCTGCACCCGACACACGCGAGCGCGACGCGGCCATTTCGTTTGCCGACACGACGCCGGTTGGACGTGACGCTTCGGCCCTTTGCGAAGGAGCGCAGAGCACGTCGTACTTCGTCTCGCTGCCGCCACCAGGGACACCCGCGGTTCCGGGACAAATCTGCGCGATCTCGCAAGGGCCGGTAACGAGCAATCTGGCAGCGCGTGTTCTGATCACGAACTACTCTTCCACCTACGCGACCGCCAAGGGTTTCGTGTCAATCGATCCTGCATTGGCGAAAGTCATGATCGGGTTTCCGACTGTGAGCGTGGTCAGCGCGACCTCGCAGCCATTCGCAAGCATGAAGGTTACCAACATGGCGCCTGCACCGGGGGGCTTCCAGTTCGACGCGAGCTGGCCGCCTCCGCTTCCGCACATCGTGGAAGGTGTGCAGACCGTCTTCAAGACGAGTTTTCTGATTTCGTGCGGCGACTCTGGCACGCAGACGGTCGAATCCATCACCAAGGTCGACTACTGCGTCGACACCGTCAACAATCTGTTCGACTGGGTAAGCTCCGGCGACGTCTGCGTGGTGTGTGTCACGGTGATCGCCGAGATGGCGCCGAGTCCGATCGTGAGCGACAACATGGGAGACGACTTGCCCCTCGGACGTGTCGTGCGTGTTCGAGTGGTGGAGGTCGCGCGGGCTGGAAATCAGGTGCTTTTGTTCGCAGAGAACGACGCGGGTGACGCTCTCGAGATCGAGTGGCGCGTCAGCGGCGGCACACTCGAGAGAGTCGCTGACGACGTGATGCTGTGGAGTCTCCCCGACGATCCGCACGCGTTCGGGCAAGTCGCGGCTTGGAGCGACGTGGGCGCGGGCGTCGAGAACTTCGTCAGGGGGTACGCATGAGAGCGGTGCTCGTCGGTCCAATCCAACAAGAGAACTTGGCGCTCGGTTATCTGGCTTCCTATGCCCGCTCCAAAGGACATGAGGTCGAAGTCGTCGCCTATGCCTACCGGGAAGATCTGCAAGCAACAGTCGACGCGGTTCTTCTTCATAAACCCGACTTGGTAGGATTGGGCATTGCCTTCCAAAACAACATCGACGACTACGTCTTGTTGCTAAAAGCGCTGCGCGACCAAGGATATCGCGGACACCTTACCTGCGGTGGTCACGTCGGCACTTTCTGCTGGGAAGAACTCTTGCGCGAACTGCCCGGCCTCGACAGTGTGGTCCGTCACGACGGCGAAGAGACACTGTGCGAAATGTTGGATTCGCTTGGCCGCAGTGAATCGCCCGCAAATATGCCTGGTTTGGTGTGGCGCGAGGGCGACGGCGTGGTCAAAGGCCCCGTGCGCGCGCCCGCAAATGATCTCGACGCGTATCCACCTCCGAGTCGAAGCGGCGTGCCTTATGTAGTAGGCGGGCTGATTGTCGACTTCTTGATCACCGCGCGCGGATGCGTGGGTGAATGCAATTACTGCAGCATCGCGGCATATACCTCAGAGCAGAAAAAGTCCTACAGGTTGCGCGCACCCGAGGCAGTCGCAGACGAGATCGCGATGGCCTTCCATGAGAGGCACGCGAAAGTATTCTTCGTGCAAGACGACTTGTTCGTGTTGCCTGGAGAGCGCCCAGCCGTCTCGCGCATGCAACGCATCAAGAACGCCATCGACGAGCGCGGCGTGCGAGACGTGGTGTTCTGGATCAAAGGTAGACCCGAGAACATTACTCGGGGTGTCGCCGAGGCTGCGCGCGAGATGGGCGCGATCCACATGTTTCTCGGAGTCGAGAACGCATCGGCCAAGCGACTGTCTTACCTGGGTCGAACGCACCTTCCCATGCACAACGACTCGGCCATCGAGAACTGCCGGCGCGCCGACATCGTGCCCAGCTTCAACTTCATGCTGTTCGATCCCGACTGCACCCTCGAGGACGTGAGCACCACACTCGACATGGCCGAACAGCACCCAGACCTGCCATGGAACGTGTGCCGCACAGAGATTTACTCGGGCACCGCGTTACGCAATCGCTTGATGAAAGAAGGCCGTTTGCAGGGAGATTGGCGCAGCTACGGCTATCGCATGACCGACGAGCGCGCGGAGGTGATGTTTCGCATTTTGCGTGTGTCGTTGCACGAACGCGCGCTTGCGATCGACAGCTTGCTCAATCGGCTCATCAGTCTGTCATTCGCGCGCCAACTCCATGCGCGCTTCTACCCGTCGGCGGCCACCACTGCGATCGATCGCGCGGTGACTGATCTTGGAGTTGCGATTCGTCGAGACACAGTCACGCGTTTGCGGGAGGTGCGCGATGTGGTGATGAGTTCGTCGTTGAGAGACGCGACGGCGATTCGGAGGTTTGCAGTGGAGCAAGGGTTGGCCATCGGGGCGTTCGATATGCCTTTGCGGGCGCGAACGGAGGCGCTTTGGGACCAGCTGCATTCGCGTGGAAGATCGCAGTCGGTCACGCGCGGGCAACAGGTGCCGGTTCGTCGAGGATTTGAGATCGCCGCTGGGTCGTGAGTCGCGAGTCCGTCCCCCGTCCGCCGTCCGCCGTCCCCGTCCCCGCTCCCGTCCGCCGTCCCCGTCCCCGTCCCCGCTCCCGTCCCCGTCCCACCGTGCGTCGAACATGCGCGGGAGCCATGTCGACCGTCGTGGGCCACGTCATCGACAGTAGAAGTAGAGCTCGTCGATCTCGCCCGAGAACGTCGTCGATGGGTAGCCGATGCGGAGTGGACCTGCAGAGGGCAAGTAGGTGGGCGAGACCGACATCGCCTTGACACCATCGACATCGAGCGTTCCGAACCCCGCGCTGTCGATCGCCATCTTCACGCGATGCCAAACGCTGGTGACGTCGACTTGCACTGGTGTGTCCTCACATGTGCCGTTATTGCACTTGCGCAACGCCAATAGGTATGACGAACCTCCGTCGACCAGCCCCTTCGTCGTTTGCAGAACCCAACCGGAGGATCCGTCAAAGTCGCTCAAGACCACTCCCGTCGTCGCGCTCGAGCGAAGGTAGAACGACAGCTCGAATGGCGGTGTCTTGAACTCCGGGTTCGTCGAGAGAACGAGTTCGGGCGCGCCTTGCCCCACGAAAAGTTGGTGATCGCAACTGAAGCTGTTGTCGAACGTACGCGCGTAGGGTTGGGGGAGCTGGATTGGCCCGTTCCCGCCGACGGGATCGGAGATGGTCGTCGACAGCTCGTCGAAGTGCCACTGCGAGAAAGGCGTGAGTGGCTCGAGCGCTTTACCGCATGTACGGACCGCGCTCGAATCGAACACCTTGCACGTCGGCGCGGCGTCGCCCGCATCACCTGCGTCTGCTGCGTCGACGCTTCCCGAATCTACGAGCCCCGAATCCATGAGCGTGCGCTCGTCGCATCCGTCACCGGTGCACGCGTGCGGATCGATCTCGTAGGGGACGCAGCTGCTGCGCACGCACGTGAGCGTAGGCGCGCACTCCACCCCGGCGCAGCTCGTCGACATGAGGATCGGCAAGCGCAGCGGCGTGTGCGACAGGTACCCGAGCGACCGACGCGCCACGATCGCGCGGCCGTCGGGCGCACGCGTCGTCACCTGCAAGGCAAAGTGGTTGCCAGCGCCGGGAACGAAGACGATCGAGCCCACGCGACGCACTCCGTGACACGTCGCTTCGAACCCGCCATCGAACGCGACGGTGCTGCTCGTCTCGATCTTCGTCGGACCGATGCAGTCGAAGTCCGTCGTGATCTCGACAGCAACCTGCGTGGGATCGAGGCACGAGACCAAGAGAAGAAGGAGTAGACGTCGCAAAAATACTGGCATTGGAAAGGCGAGTGTTTTCCATTGACGCACTGAAGGTGAGCGTATGCGAACCGAGCGCCGACATCAACGACACCAACGATGCGAGCGACGTCTCTCTATTCAGAGCGGGCTCTAGGTTGCCTGATTCGAAGGACCAACGAAGCGAGGGTCATGCTAGCGTCGCGTTCAATGACCACTTTGGCGGAATCATCGTGGTGACCGAAGCACGCTTAGTAGAACGCGTTGGAGCGAGTGGACGAAATGCCGATCGAGATTGGGCAGATTGAAGGTCTTTTCCGCTATCCGGTGAAGTCCATGCGCGGCGAACCGCTCGACGCCGCGACGTTGGGCTGGGATGGCATCGACGGCGATAGACGCTTCGCGTTTCGTCGGCTCGGCGACCGCGGCGGCTTTCCTTGGCTGAGCGCGAGCTCGCTTCCCAGTCTGATCCACTTCACTCCTCAGCGGCCCGATGGGAAGGTCGACGGGATGCCAACCCACGTGCGCACGCCAGAGGGCGAAGAGATGGATTTGTTCGGAGAGGCTCTCGCCGAGGAGGTCGCGCGCCGTTATGGGCACCCAGTGGAGATGATGCAAATGAAGCACGGCATCTTCGACGAAGCGAGCATCTCCGTGATCACCTCAGACACCGCTCGCGAGATCGGCCGGCTCGCAGGCCGGAGCGCAGACATCCGACGATTTCGTCCGAATGTCGTCGTGCGATCCACGCACGCGGTCCTCTCCGCGGACCGCCCTCAGCCGGGTCCCTTCGAGGAAGATCAATGGGTAGGTGGCGTGCTCACTTTTGGCGAAGCAGACGATGCACCCGCGGTCGCAGTCACGATGCGCGACCTTCGCTGCGTGATGTTGAACTTGGATCCTGACGGAGGGGAGCCGGCCCCCGAAATCATGAAGGCCGTCGTTCGTGCCAGCCAGAATCACGCGGGGGTCTACGCCACGGTGACGCGCATCGGGCGACTCGCTGTCGGCCAGAAGGTCCTTCTTCAGCTTTAACAACCTGCTGACGATGAAGCGTGAACGTGATCACTTCGTCGTCATCAGTGCACGCCCTGTCGCGCGGCATCGATCTGCTTTTGATCGTGTGTCCGCTGATCTTGCGCGTTCTCCTCCCAAGGCGCGACGTGACCACTTGCGGGAGCGGCAGGAGGAGGCTTGCGAGCACAAGCGGCCAGCACGATGGCTAGGACGCCGATGAAAACGACGTTTGAACCAAGGCCACACAGATTGATGACGCTCTTCATCAGTTCCTATCTAACGGGTCTGCCCTCGGTCATCCAGCTTCCCGCGAAGATCTCGCGATTCCGAGGCGGATCCGCCGGTCTGTTGCGCGTCGCTCATGCACATTGCAAATGGGAAGGTGGATTGACGCGCGCACGCACTGCAGTAACGTCCACACCGTGAGAGCGCGCGCGGGCGACGTGTCGTTGTGGTTCGAGGTACTCGGCACCAAGCGCGTCGCAGACGGGCCTCGGTTCGTCGAGCGCCCGACGATCATCAGCGTCCACGGCGGCCCAGGCTTCGACTCTGCGAACGGACTCGAAGGAGCGAAGCCGCTCGGCGAGTTCGCGCAGGTCATCGTGTTCGACCAGCGCGGCCACGGACTCAGCGATTACAGCACGCCCGATCGTTGGAACCTCGACACATGGGCGGACGACATCGTCGCGCTTTGCGCCGCCCTCGACATCAAACACCCCATCGTGCTCGGCACGTCGTTCGGCGGCTTCGTCGTGCAGCGCTACGCCGCTCGCCATCCCACCCACGCGCTCGCTCACATCCTCGCGGTGACGATGCCCCGCTTCGACAACGACCAGATCGTCGAACGCTTTCGAGCGCTGGGCGGCGACGAGGTGGCCGAGTTTGTGCGGCGCAGCTTCCAGCATTCGACTCCAGACACCCAAAAGGAGTGGGAGAGACTTGGACGTGCTCGTTGCCGTGCGCCTGCGCGTGCGCGAATGTCGTCAGGTCTCACGTCGATGCGGTTTGATGGTTCGCCTCGGTGGCGGGCGGTTTGAGGTAACCCGACTAAGGTGTCCATGGAGTAGCAAGAAAGGTCCCCGCTCCCGTCCCCGTCCCCCGCTCCCCGTCGCGGTCCCCGTCCCTGCTCCCGTCCCCGCTTCCGTCCCCGTCCCTGCTCCCGTCGCCGTCCCCGCTCCCGTCCCCGTCTCAGACCTTGCAGGGCGGCCTATACCGCTCGAGCCGCAGATCCGAAATTCGTTCGCGGCCGACATCGACGATCATGCGAACGAAGCAAAACGGCGGCGGCCTGCCTGCGCTCTCATCGAGCTCCTTCGCATCGAAGCACAGCGCAAAGAGACCGTGTTCGTTCTCCGTGACGCCAGCTTTGAGTCGCGCGAGTGCGGAGGTTCCACTGCTCAATTCGACTTGCAATCCTTCCACGTGCAATCGACCTCCCTTGGCGACGACCTTCCCAATGGCTTCTAGCGACGCTGCGAAGGTCGCGTGCCCGGGATACAACCCCGATCGGTTGGGAGGAGGCTTCTCGCCTGCCCGAAGATTGGGTGTCGTGTAGATCGTTTCGGCTTTGACCTTGTCGCCTGTCGCAGACATCCAGATGCGATGCGCTCGTGCAAAGTCTGATGGATACGGCGAAAACACGGGCCATTCGTCGCAACAGACATCGATGCGATAGGCCGCGGACTGCCAGATGAAATTCTCGACTTGCACGCGCAGAGTCGATCGCGAAATGGCGAGCGGCTGGCTCGCGTAGAAGCGGAGTGTCAGATCGAGCGCGCGTTCTTTGACTTGGTCGATGGTCATCATGATTGAATCATCTGTTGCGGGAGGCTCCTGATCGGTCCGCTTCCTTCCCAGTCTCCGTGTCCGT
>JAYVXK010000096.1:0-8645 GCA_043785265.1 Myxococcales bacterium
GCGCTCTCGACAAGACCTCTCATGGGATGGTCGCTAGTCTGCGTGTTGACTGGTCTCTTGGACGAAGTCCTCGTCGCGTTCAGCGCAGTGCACCTGCACGCGATCGGTGCGACCGTCAACGAGCGCTCATGGGCCATCGCCGGTTGGGTCGGCGGCGGATTCATTGGTCTGGCTGGGCTCGACCGATTCGTGACCAAGATGAGTGTTCGTCGACTGCTGCTCGCAGCATCCGCAGCGACCGCACTGGAAGTGGCCGCGCTCGCGATCACGGCCTCGCCCAGCCTGGGAATTGCCGCCCTCGTTCTGATCGGCGTGACCGGAAGTACGCTGCACCCTCTCACGAAAGCGCGAGCCTACGCAGCACTGCCGAGTCGACCGGCATTGGTGAACGCCGTCGGGTCAGCACTACTTCCTGTCGACATGGCGGCCCCGATCGTTCTCGGGGTGGTGGCCGCACGCGCAGGAAGTTCCTATGCGATCGCGGGACTGCTGATTGCGCCCGCCGGTGTGGCGCTCGCGGCATGGTGGCTGGGAGACGGGAGCCGGAACGGAGCGGGAACGGGAACGGGAGCGGGTACAGGGACGGGAGCGGGGCGGGAGCGGGGACGGGGACGGCGACGGGCGGGGACCGCGGGAACGACGGTCAGCGTTTGGCTCGCTGTAATCGTCGCATGTCCCACCATCGGTTGCACACGCCCAAGTGAAGCTGTGGATCGCGTCGCTCAACATGGCTGGTGTTATCACCCAGCACCGACCTGCGCGCGCGACGGCTTCGCGGATGGGGCGATCTCGGTTTCCCTCGAGGGCCTTTCTGATGCGAAGCTCTACATCGTCTGCGATCTCGGAAGGCACGACTAGAGACCTTGGGCTCGCGCCTTCTCTCGTATCTTGCGGATGGCTTGGTCTGCGTGGCCCAGCCATGGGAAGCGCGCACTTCGCTTCGTGGCCACACGGAGCGGTTCGATCGCGCGAGGATCGCCCACTTCTCCCAGCCCCTCGATGGCAGCGTAGCGGACGTCTCCTGCGCGATCGTTGATGGCCGCGATGAGTGCATCGGTCGCCCGCTCGTCACGTTGCGACGCCAGGCAAGTGACTGCTTGCCGCCTGCACGCTCCGTCCTTGTCCGCAAAGGCAGTCAGCAAATAGGGCACGATTCTCGAGTCCCTGACGCCTCCGATGGTCGCCGCGATTCGGAGGTCGCTCCACCCTCGCACGGCGAGCTTGCGCAAGACGTCCGGCAAGTCGCCCTCTGCAAACGCGACGAGGGCATGAGAGGTTGGGTCGCCGTAGTCGCGATACTCCATCATCTCCTGTGGTCGGGCGAGTCGGATCTTCCCATCGAGACAGTCGAGGATCAGCTCGAGAGCGGCCATGCCGAGTGCCCGAACTTCGACTTCCGACTTCCCAGGCACCCAAGAGTCGAGCAGTGCCCGAAGTGGAAGTTCCACCTCCGACTTCTGCAGTGCCCCAGCCAGCTTCTTGGGTCCGCTAGTCGGAAGTCGTTTCTTCGCAGCCGTCTTCTTCGGAGGCTTCATGGGATGACTCCATCGCTGATGACGACTACGGCACGGGGATGGTCGCTTGTTTCAGCAGTTCGCTCGACGGCGCCCACGCGGGCTGACCCGAGAAGTTGAGTGTCACGTCGATGTCCAGTGTGCTCGGCATGTAGCCCGCCCACGAGATCGTCCCGCTCTGACTCGCCACCGGCCAGCTCTGCGCGTTGCCGCCATAGAGCTGCACGCACGCCTTTGCATCGTGAGTCACCTTGGCGCTGTCGAAGTTCCACTGCGACGGAAGTGTGAGTCCACCGCTGCCCGACCCAGGAGCAATGAGACGAACTTCGAAACAAACATCGCGCACCGTGTCCGCCTTGAAGATGACGACGCGGTCGTAGCCGCCGCTCGACTTGTACGCAGTGTAGACCCCTGCGCCCGCGTCCGCGACCGACCCATCGCTTGCATCAGCACTGGCTCCATCATCCGCAACGGCACCGTCGGACCCATCCAGTTTCGCCCCCGCGTCGCCGCCGTCCACACCGACCTTGCCGTCTTGCGTCGCGTCGGACAAGGACGTGTCCTTGCTGATGCTCGCGTCGGTCGGCGTGACCGTATCGTCTCCGCCGCACGCCTGAAGCATGAAGAATGTAATTAAGATTAAGCTTAGTCTCGTCATGTGAAAACTCTACCACTGCTCCGATCGACGCGACACTTCGCTAGCCTCACTTACTCCAGTGCACCCACCGCGCGTTGGGTGGCGACGATGCTCGTCGTCCTCTTGTTCATCGGATGCCGCAAGAACAAGGACGCCGACGAATCATTCCGTATCGCACCCACTGGCAGCATCGTCGTCCCCGCATCTTGGACGGCGTGCACCAGCGACACCGAGTGCGTGATCGTCAGCCTGGGATGCTGCGAGGACCTTCCGGTCAATCGTCCCCACGAAGCCTCCGCCCGCCGCGCACTCGACGAGTCCGGCCGCGAGAGGTGTTCTGTCAAAAGCGCGTGCGCCCCCACGCAATCAGGGACGTGGGACGCAGAACCGGGCGCGTGTAAAGCAGGCATGTGCCGCATGCCGTAGAGAAGCGGGAGCGGGGACGGGAGCGGGGACGGGGACGGGGCGGGGACGGGGACGGGAGCGGGACGGCGGACGGGGGACGGCGACGGCGTGCGGGGACGAGCGGTGCGGATTTGATAGGACCTTGAACCGAAGCTGGGCAGGAAGGCGGGCAGGAAGGCTGGGCAGGAAGGCTGGGCACTAAGGTAAACGAATCAACCTCTGCAGCCGCTGTTCGCCGTCCCCGTCCCCGTCCCCGCCCGCCGTCCCCGCTCCCCGTCCCCGTCGCCTCCCCACGCTATTCCGGCTGGCTTGCTGATCGAATGCGGTACTCTCGGATCATGGGAATCACGAATACTCAGTCTGGAACTCGGGTCGACGAAATCGCAGACACGATTTATCGCATCAGCACGCCGGTTTCGCCCACCGTGATACCAGGGGGTTTCACCTTCAATCAGTTCCTCGTGGTCGACGAGCAGCCGCTCCTGTTTCACACCGGTCCGCGCAAGTTGTTTTCGCTGGTGCGGGAGGCGGTGTCATCGGTGATTGCTGCCGAGACATTGCGGTATGTCGCGTTCTCGCACTGGGAGCCAGACGAATCCGGTGCACTCAACGATTGGCTGGAGCTTGCGCGGGAGGCCGTTGCGTTGCAGGGCGAGGTAGGCATCAAGGTCTGCGTCAACGATCAGGCGATTCGTCCTGGCCGCGCGCTCGCAGACGGCGAAATGATCTCGCTGGGAAAGAAGCAACTCCGTTGGCTCGACACGCCGCACCTCCCTCATGGATGGGACTGCGGGTTCATGTTCGACGCGACCAGTCGGACGCTTCTCGCGGGCGATCTGTTCACGCAAGGCGGCAACGCACCGGCGCCGTTGGTCGAGAGCGACTTGGTGGGACCGAGCGAGGCGTTCCGCAAGATGATGGACTACTACTCACACACTCGCAGCGCAGCGCAGCAGATGGATAAGCTTGCGCGCTGCGAGCCAACCACACTCGCGTGCATGCACGGCTCGAGTTTTCGTGGCGACGGCGCGAAAATGCTGAGGGAGCTGGCGCTCTCGCTCGACGGCTGAACTCCCCATCGGGCTGCAGTCGTCCGTCGCCGTCCCGGTCCCGGTCCCCCGTCCCGGTCCCCGTCCCCGTCCCGGTCCCCGTCCCCGCCCTCGTCGAGACCCCACACGCCAAGGATCGGCGTGATCAAGAGCGCGCGTGGATCGATGCCCATCGCGAGGGTCGCGCACGATTCGGGGGGATCGTTACAGCTGGACTTTGATCGCAACGCGAGCCGTTGGGCGACATCAGACCCCGCATGCCCACCTGGCAACGTTGGACCGGTCGCGTCATCTCCGCACTTCCTGTGTTGGCGCTCTTGATGAGCGCAGTCTTCAAAATCAGCCACAATGCTGGCTTTCTGGAGATGTGGGGCAAGTTGGGTTTCGCTGAAGGCTTGCTCACGCCCATCGGCATCGTCGAGGCGCTCTGCGTCCTGATCTACGCCATTCCGCGGACCTCGTTCGTCGGCGCGATCCTGACGACAGCCTATCTCGGGGGCGCAGTCGTCACAGACCTCCGCGTGGGCGAGACCTTCGCTCCGCCCATCATCCTTGGCATCCTCGTCTGGGTCGGCCTCGTCCTGCGCGACGAGAAGCTCCGCGCAGTGCTGACGCGCGCGTAACGAAACCAGAAGCTGGAACCAGAGGCTGGGACGCACCCGAGGCTGGGGCGGAGCTGGGACTGGAAGCTGGAACGGGAACCGGGAAGCGGGGACGCGACAGGAAGCGGGGACGGCGACGGGCAGCGGGGACGGCGACGGGCAGCGGGGACGGAGCCCAACGTCAGTCAACCGGGCAGGTGTATTCTCCCGAGCAGGTCGTGCACGACGTCGACTCCACACGCCACACGGGCTGCTCGAAGAAAGTGCATCCGCAGCGCATGAACAGAAAACAGCCATCTTTTTGGGCGGGACACGCGTAGACCGGCTCCCAGTTCCCTCCGGTCGAAACGCACGGCGCACCGACGATGGGCCGAGGGCTTGGGCATGTCGAGATGCATGGCACGTAGGCATCAGGAGGCTGCTCCGCTCGCGCGAGTTTCGCACCTTCCCCGATGGGCATTTCGATTCACTGAAACATGCCATCCGTATCGCGCATGCGAGAGGATTCGGCCCAGGCGCGTAAGGCAGGAACGGGAGCGGGGACGGGAGCGGGGTCGGGGACGGCGGACGGGGACGGCGGCGACTTAAGTCAGCGCCACTCGCACACGGTCCACGTGCCAGCGGGTGGAAGGCCGTACGGATGAGGATAGGGCGACATGACCTGCGCGGTCTCCTTGTGGCAGTCGAGGCGACGCGCCGGTGGTTGAAGGTCGAGCGCGATTGCGCCGCAGATTCCGAGCGCAAAGAGTGCTTCGAAGAACCAAGCGACGCGTTGCAATCGTCGGCGCGCGTCGTGAGCGATTTGAGCGATTTCGTCCATCGGGCAGTTGGAACATGTCCAGATGCTGTGCCTTGGGCGACTGAGGAAGATCGCGTGAGGTCGTAGGATTCCGCTTCGTCGCAATCGCTGTTGCCGTCCCCCGTCGCCGCAGCCGTCCCGGTCCCCGTCGCCGTCGCCGTCCCCGTCTCAATCCCCGTTCCCGTTCCCGTCGCCCCTCCCGTAGCGCTCAGCGATCGCAGCACGCGCGACCCTGGCCGCGCCACGAGTACGGGTAGCTCTCGGAGCCTCGACCCCGCGGAGGAACATACGTGTCCATCTCTGGAGAGAAGTACGGCTTTGGTTGTTGGGACGTGCTTGCGCTTGGAGAACTTCGAGTGACCGCCGCGCCCAACACTCCGTCTCCCACGTATCCAAGCGACACCGACGGAAGTCGAACGCGAGTCTGCGCCGCGGACTCGTCGTCGTGTTGACTGGTGGCAGAGGCTGGTGCTCTCGCGGGTCTGACGTATTGCTCCTCGTTGGCGCATCCGACGGCCAATAGGAGTGCGAGACCAAAGGGAGTGAGATCCACAGTCTCAACTACGCAAGAACAGCGCCGTCGTGAACCTCGGGTGGTTTCTTTGAAAAAAGCGACTCGTTGTGGCCGGGAGTCTCGCCGTCCGCAGAGTGCTGGGGCGGGGCGGCTGGATCCCGCCAGACCGCAATGGACCTAAAGACCAGCGTCCCCCGCACAAGCGACTGGCGTGAACGAAATCTTCTTGCGGCCAATGACGCGGGCGGGTTTCGGTGTGCACGTGAGTCGCTCGGAGACGACACCGGTACGCGCATCGAGGATGAGCGCGAAGCACGAGTCGCCATTGACTGGGACGACCGCCCATTGCATGCCGTCGAGATGCAGCACGTGGATCACCCCGTCCATGATGAACTTCTCGTCTGCGAAGCGCACCGGAGCGATGGGCCGGCCGGTTGCGGCATCGAGGAGCCATGGCATCGCGATGGGACCGCCGCAATCGTGACCGAGCGCGAGAATCGACGGCCCAAGGAACCCAGAGACCTGACACGAGAACTCGTCGGGGTCTTCGGTGTACGGGTTCTTCAACTGATAGAGCGGCTTACTGTCCGCGACGCGAAGCACCTTTAGCGTCTGAAAGACGACGTAGTTTCCGTCGGTGTCGGGAAACGAATCAAAAGCCTCGTCCGCGGCATGCGTAACGTCGCGGCATGTGCCGTGAGCGCACGCTCGCATGGTGATCGCGTTGATATTCGTCACGCTTGGTGCGTCGGGATCAGCGACCGCATCGAGCTGAATGTGACCCGCGTCATCGATGCAAAGCACATCGGCGAGTGTGGGTTTGGCAGGCAGTGGCCGACGTGGCTGCCACCACAGTCCCAACTGCGGATCGCGAGGTGCCACCGAATCGTCGACCAATTCGGCCGTGGACGCATCCGCAGTGCCTGCGTCCGCAGCCGTCGCATCAGGATGTGGGGGTACGGTGATGTTGCGGCGCATTGGCGCGTCGCGTGGTGGCGACTGCGCACATCCCAGCCAAAGGATCAAAACAGCCAAGCGCATGTCCTCAAACTACAACGAAGCCGCAGACCGCACTCGGTTACTTGCCTGGATCATCGGACCCGTCGTGAACCCGACACTCGAGCATGACACCACCAAAAAGCCTCGGATTGCGCGTGGATCGCATGGCACGTCGACTGCACCGCGGGAGCCATGAAGCGAACCGGCACCTTCTTGATTTTATGCTTGGTACTTCCTGCGTGCGCCTCCCCCGTAGCGGGGAGCACCGACTTCGATGCAGGTCCCAGCAGCGATGCAACCCCCACCGCAGACGCAGGCAAGGATGCGCCGATCGCACTCCTCGATGACGCTGTGATCGTGAAAGCGACCTTCCCATCGGTCCTCGTCTGCGGCGCTCCGGGCGCAGCAGCAGTCACAGTGCGCAACACCGGCACGTCGACGTGGACACTGGCGGCTGGCTTCGGTCTCGGAGCGGTTGGCGACAGTGATCCGTTCTACAAGTCCGACACACGCGTTCGACTCGGCAGCAGCGACTCGGTTGCCCCTGGCGGTGAGCACACGTTCGACATTCCGTTCGTCTCGCCGAAGAGTGCGCAGACCTACAAGACCAACTGGAAGATGGTTCACGAGACCGTCCGCTGGTTCGGCGAGACGACGGCGCACGATGTCGTCGTGAGTTGTCCTGATCTCAGCACGACGAAAGTATTGAACTCTCCGAGCGATGTCGCGACCTGGCCTGAGACGGCGGTGATCACGAAGTTCGACATGAATCCGACTGGCCCGTTGATCGACTTCACGAAGCGAGACGGCACCGGAAGCTGGCCGGATGTGCCGTTCGGCGCGCCGGGCGACAGTCTCCAATACACACTTTGGATCGTGCTCAACATCGGTGGCACTTGGTACACATCGGGTTGCATCCAGTTCTGGCGCGGACTCGATCGCAACGGCGGGCCGCCATCTGGATATGCCGCGAACTGGTACTACGACACCAACCGATGGGGACAGATGACAGGACACCAGCCTGCGGTCGGCGAGCTCGTCGGCTTCTTCGTGACTGCTGGCAACGCGCGTAACGTGACCGACCACAGCGGATCGATCGTGTTCGAGCGGTCGAATGTGATCACCATCCCGTTTCCTGCTGATCCGGGCGCGGTGTTCAAGTTCTAGTGTGAACCGCGGCGTTGGAACTTACTGGGAGCGGCGAACGAGGTACCAGCCATTGGCGCGCGTGACCTGCTTTCCATCGCCGAGGTCGGACTTGCCGATCAGCGAGCCGGTCGTTGCGATGTTGCCGCTCAGACGATCCACGTCCATCCCTGAAGAATCCAGCCCAGACGAAGTCGTGTTGCAGGTCGGGCATGATTCGCTCTTTGCCCACGCGACCGATGTCAGATCGCTCCCGAACTTGGCGGTGAATTCTGCCCACTCACCATTGTTCGACGTGGGAAGGGTGGTGCTTCCAATTTTGATGTTTGCACCAATCCCGCTGTAGCGGCCTGCGATCACCACATTGCCGACTGCGTCGACGGCGACTCCGACAGGCGAGACACCTGCGTTGCTCCCGCCGAAGTTGGTCGACGCCACGCTCTTGCCACTGGGATCGAGCTCGACGACAAACGCGTCGCTCGGGCCGATCGCTGTGAGAGGCCCCTGTCCGAAGTCCCGAGTTTTGGTGAAGTAACCTGTCGCGTAGTAATTGCCGTTGGGTGCCACGGCCCCTCCAGTCGCGAAGGTCCATGCCGTCGGCGCTCCCCAGACTACGTCGTAGAGATGGCTCCAGTCTGCGGCTGCAAGCTTGAGGACGAAGGCGTCATAGGTGTTCGGGCCACTGCCTTTTCGCGTCACCGTAAACGCGTTCGCGTTGTTGTTCGCAGGAATGTGCGCCGTCATCGTCGCCGCTGCGAGGACGCCTGCTACGTGGAGGTTGCCCGTCTTGTCGTAGCTGAGCTTCGTGACCTGTTCACTGGCCGTACCCGGCAAATACAGGCTTTTTGCGACCTTCCCAGAGGTGGGATCGAGCTCGGCGATGAAGATGTCCGTCGATCCGCCAGTGTGCGTAGCCACGTGAGATACGTTGCTCGTATCGGTATAAGCGATGTCGCCACTGGTCGTGCACGCGACTGCGA
>JAYVXK010000097.1:0-8645 GCA_043785265.1 Myxococcales bacterium
GCATGCGCGGTGAGCGTCCCGAAACCGAACGCGAGTGTGGTGAGGCCGAGGCCGATGCGATGTCGCAAGGTGAGCATGAACAGTCTCCGAACGATGGAAGCCCCACCCGGCGCCGCACCGGGTAGACAGGTGTGCTGCTATTGGTTGCGCGAACGTACCACGAGGTTCAGTGCGACGTCAGGGCGCTTTTTGGGGCTCTTTTTCGGCCTGAATTGCGCGTGAATCGGTCACGATCCATTGAACGGCCACATCCGTCTCGGTCGACGGCAACTCCGCCAAGAGCTGAAAGTCGTAGGCCACGCCAAGAGTGACCGCGGGAGGGGACCACGTGGGCAGCGCGCGATCGTAAAAGCCCGCGCCGTACCCGATGCGAACTCCGCGTGGGTCGATGGCGAGTGCAGGAACCACGATCACATCGAGCGCGTCCGGCAGTGGTGAGTCGGCGGGCGGCTCTTCGAAACCAAAACCTCGCTCCTCGAGATCTTCGCGGCGCGTCGTCACGCGAAAGGTCATCGCTCGGGTTTCGGGATCGATCGCGGGGTATGCGATGGTCACCCCTCTTTTGCGCAGCGTCTCGTCGAGCGACCGCAGATCCACCTCGTGGCGCTCCATGATCGGCCAAAACAAGGCCACGCGACGCGCACTTTGCATCACGGGGTGACTCTCGATCGCTCGGACGATGCGCGCAGATCGCTCCGCACACGCACTTGCGGGCATCGTCGTGCGCAGACCTCGAAGGCGCTTTCGAAGTTCGCTCTTCACGCGATGGAGCAGCGCGCGCTCCGTGTCTTCGATCATCGCGCTTTCTTTCGCTCCGTCCAATTGGTGACCAGCAACTCACCGACACTCCCGCGACTCTTTCCGACCGAGTTGATGCTCCGGCGCACACTCACAGTCTCGCAGCTGAGTTTGCCATACAGCGACCGTGTCACTTCTGTGTCTGCGTTCGAGAGCAACGCGCGGACGCCTTTGGTCCGCAATCTCAGAAGCTCGCTCGCGAGACGCGCTTGATCGTTTTCGCCGAACCCATCTTGCGCATAGGCCGAAAAATTAGCCGTTTTGGAGATCGCGACATACGGCGGGTCGAGGTAGACGAAGTCGCGACGCTCGAGTTTGCGCGTGACGCGTTCGAAGTCCTTTTGAACGATCTCCACGCCCGCAAACAGCTCGCTCGCTGCCTGGAGGGCTGGAGCGTTGACGATGCGAACAGAAGACGGATACGTGCCAAACGGCACGTTGAAGATGCCCTTGGAGTTGACGCGCCAGAGTCCGTTGAAGCACGTGCGGTTCAAGTACAAGAGGCGTGCTCCGCGCTCCACGTCGCTCATGCCGCGAGGATCTTTCGCGCGTACTTCGTAGAACATTTCGCGTTCGTAACGATACTGCTGCAGCGCCTCGATGAGGTCGTCGACAGAGTCGCGCACGGCCCGATAGCAAGCCACGAGGTCTGCGTTTTGATCCGCCAAGATGGCGTGATCGAACTTGCGCTCGCGTTTTTTTCGACTCTCGGCGAGCGCGAGAAACACCGCGGCTCCACCGGCGAACGGCTCTGCGTAGGTGGCGATCGTCTTGGGGATCTTCTCCAAGATCCGCGGCAACAGACGGGTCTTGCCCCCTGCCCACTTTACGATCGGTCGCACGCCGAGAGCGATAATCGGCCTCTTTCGTCACCGCAAGGCGTCGATCAGCGGAGTCAGTCGATCGCTGGCGACCGCGAACGTGGCGTCCACTCCGTCGATGCGTGCAAAAAACATGTTCTCGTTGGCGCGCAATGTCGCCCGTCCGAAAGTGATGCGAACATCACGCGTCCCGCCATCACTCGATACGCGAGCGGAGATCACCAGCGACGGCTTGGCGAACTGTTCGTCGGCGAGCGCAGGCCCAAGATGGACGACTTGATCGGCGCGCAATGCGGCAAGAGCGCGCTCGACCTCGGCAAGATGCGGAGGTGAGCCACCGTCCAAAAGCGCCAAAATCGAGCCGGATTGTTCGAGCGCCAGTGTGTTGTCGGCCGCGGTGATGCGGATCGACTCTGCGCGCGACGCGTCGAGACCGAGCGCGCTGCGGTCGATCAAGATTCTCGCGAGTGTCTCGCGCAGCGCTCGCGAGGCAACGAAGACAGGGGTGCGAACCACAGTGCCAGAGCGGTTGTCTTCGGCGCGACCATAGACGCCACCTTCGCCCTCACGGCCCAAGCTGAGAGTGACATTGCGCGTGCCAGCGCCGGTGTGGACGCCGACAGTGACTTTGCAAGGGGAGTTCGACAGACCAAACGACGGATCGTCCTCGTCTGCGACCCACGCGTCGACACGCGCATGAATGACGGCGTCGAGTAGATCGACCGCGCCCGCTTGGTCTGGCGAAAATCCCCTCGGCGCATCGAGCAACCAGGTCGGGCCGGGGTGCGACAGATCCTGGTCGGTGCCACATCGAAGAGAAAGAGAAACCACATCGCGTGTGTCGATCGGCGTGGACAGAACATTCGGACCTTCGAGAGCGGTAACACGCGGCACCAACTTGCGAGCGAGATCGGAGGCTAAAAACAGCCGTGCTCCATCGAACACGCGGACCGCTGCGACGCGCTTGTTCTCGCAAGGACCCACCTCGATCGTCTCGGCGGCGTGAGACTCGGTGCGCACGAGAGTCACGCGCGACGTCACCGTGCACCCTTTTGCAGACGCGACCTCAGCGCCGACACCGTGCGCGATCGCAGACACGAGTCCGTTGGTCACGTCCACTTCGTCCGTAGAGAGGTCGCGGTCGACTGGCGATCGCAGATGCCAACCGTTCGCTTTTCGCGCGAGCTCGACACGCGTCTTCGCAGGCACAGTTTCGATCGAGAGCTCTTCGACTTCGTCTGGACGCGTCGAGAACAAGCGGTCATCGACCAGCGTTTCGCGCTTGATCGACAGCCCGTCGAGCACCACTTTGGGCACGCAGGCGATGACGCGCGAGGGCGATCGACGGACCACAATCACGTCATCGAGCGTCGTCGGGCAGGGTCCGAGCACGGCGATCTCACCCGGTGGTTTGCTCGGATCTTTGTGGACCATGCGGATCGTGTAAGCAGGGCGGGCGTCGTCGACCGATTCGAGAAAAGAGTCCGCGCGCATGTCTGCGAACGCAAGCCACACTCGGTCGAGCCTCTCGCGGGAAGCACGCAGCTTGGTGTCTGCGAACACAAAGGATGTTTCGTCTCGGCGATCGATCGTCCAATGTTGCGTCGCGCTCTGAACGTCGAGCTGCGACAGATCGACCGACAAGTACGGAACGATGGAGCGGCTCCGATATCCGTCGGATCCCTTGAGCAACTCGGTCACGAGCTCTTTGCTCACCACCCAACTGCCCTCGCCCCGCACGGAGAAATAGCTCGCCCCCTCGGGTGAAGGCGCTGGTTGCCCGAGCGAAAACTCGAGCACCAGCTTGCCCATCGTGATCGACCCATGCGCACGAACTGGCTGCATTCCAGGCGAATTCGCGTCGACCTTGCGAACGAAGGTTGCAAACTCCAGCGCGCCCATCAAACGATCGACCGCGTCTGGTTCGACCTTTTCTGCGCGGGGCGAGGTCATCGTCCAATCGCGATCGCCGGCGTCGTCGGCGAGTGCGCGTTCGAAGACGAGCTTCTCCTTGTCCGTGGTGATCTCGACACGCGACATTTCATCGCGGCGAAACGCGGGAAACACATTCTTCGGCCGGGCGGCTCGCTCGGTGTCACTCACATGATCTTTGTCGACGAGGACTACATAGGCCGCGAGTCCGAGCGCGCAGACAATCAGAGCGATCGACGCCACGTTCTTTGGCAGTCTCACGTCTCCTCCTCGTCCTCGTCCGTGTCTTCTCGGTCCGGCTCTTTCTTCTTGTCGGCTTTCTTTTTTGGCAGCACGCCTTCGGTGCTCCGTCGGCGCAGCGCCACGGCGATGCCCAACAGACACGCGGCCAGTGGCATGAAGATGAGCACGTAACGACGCACTTCGCTCCGCGCGTCTTCGCTCACGTGCAGCCCTGCGCTCACTGTTGGACGCGCTGGAATGTCCAAAATCTCAGGCTTTGATGCGAGCCACGCGATCGCGTTCTCGACCAAGAGGGCGCTGCCACGGAAGGGCGTGGGCGCGCGCCAGTTCTGAGCACTGATGGCAGAAGACGAACCAATCACGACCACACGCGGACCGTGAGATGCGTCCTTAGTGGCTTTGGGTCGCTCACTGGCCATCGCGAGCGCGAACGGGCCAGGTAGATCGGCGGTCTCTTTGTCTGGGATGTCATCGATCGCCGTGCGAGCGATCGCCGTCGCGCGATCGACAGTCACTGCAAACGACTTGTCGCTCGACATCACGAGATCGCTCGCGGGCGCCGTCCCCGATCCAGACAGATGCTCGAGCATGCGCGTGGTGTCGAGCACGATATGCGGCACGTCTCGGTTCTCGTCTGTCGTCACCAGCGCTTGCGTCACTGCGTGCGCTCTGGCAGTTGCGACAAAAGTATTCGCGCGGGTCTCGGGGACCATCAACTTCGGATCAGCGTCGAGCACGAGTCGATCACTGAGACCAATCCCAAACGGTTCGAGCACGGGTTTGAACGCAGGCGACGCCACGTCGTTCTCCGGACCCACCACCAAAAGGAGATTGCCACCTTCGAGCAAATACGTGCGAAGGCGCGTAATTTCAGCCTCCGTCATCGCTCCTAAGGATCGCGCGTGGACGCTCGGTGCAGCGATGATCACGGCGCCGCAACCCTTGTAAGGCTCGTGCGCGTTCTCCAATGTGGTGTCGACGGTGACGGGTTCGAAGTTGTCTTTGTCGAGAATTTCGCGGAGCAGTCCCAGTCCTTCGTCACTGCCATCTTCGAGCGATCGCTCGTTGTGGCCGCCGACGAAACACAGTCGCGTGCGCTCACCCGCGAGCACATTTCGTATCGCGCCCGTGAACGCTTGCTCTTCGCGCGGCTTCGCTTTGGTGTCGTCCTCGGACGAGACCTCGACCATGTCGCTCATGGTCAGAAACCAGTGGCGATCGCCATGCACGACGACGGCGATCGCATCAGCGACCACGCGCCCTTCGTTGGTGCGACCGGTCTCGAGCTTGAAGCGCTTGCGAACGTCGTCGAACGCGAGCGCGTCTTTGTCGGGGTCGATGTAGTGAACGTCCAGTTTGGTGGTCTCTGCTTGGTAGCTCGTGATCAAATGTTTGATCGACTGCTCCATGGGATCGCCGCCGCCAAGCAAGATCCAGATCTGCACGTTGTCTGGCAGCGAGTGCAGAGTCTCGACGGTGGGCGGGGTGAGCGTGTAGAGCTTGCCGCTGGTCCAATCGGCGCGAGTGTAGTGGCGCGCAGCGAGCACATTGACGAGGATGGCAATCGCGAACGCGGCCACCACGCTTCCCAGTTGCGTTGCGCGGCTCGCATCAACCAGTCGCCTCTCGCGTCGCTTTTTTGCCGGTTTTTCGCTGGTCGTTTCGATCGGCGCTTTGGGCTGCGTGCGCGCGTTTTTTTTGTCGCGCAATTTTTTGGTCGCCATTCAGCCCCACCTCCACGCGTCCACGACGCGCACCGTGAGAAAGAGCGGCAACACGATGAGCGTCGAGTCGAACACCAGGCGGCGCGAGTCGACGACGCCTGACGCAAAGTCGTTCATCTGCGCCCACACCGACACGTGCGAGCAGACGTCGTGAATGAGCGTGCCCTCGGGAGTGATGAACTCGCCAACCCCCAAGATGAACAACGAGAGGATCATCATCGCGGTGAGCACGAGAGCCAAAAACTGACTCTTCGTGAGCGCGCTCATCAAAAGGCCCATCGACAGATATCCAGCGCCCACCAAAAAGACGCCGAGATAACTCGCGCCGACGACGTGCCAATCGACGTCTCCCGTGCGTCGAAGGATCACGATGTACAAAAGTGTCGGCGCCCACAAGAAGACGTAGACCACGAGCGCAGACATGTACTTGGCGAGCACGACGCCCGTCGTCGACACAGGCGCAGTCATCAAAGTCTCGATCGTGCCCGTCTTCCGCTCCTCGGCAAGGAGGCGCATCGTGATGGGCGGCACGAGCAAGAAGAGGACGATGTAGAGCAGCACTGTGTTGCCGAAGAACGACTGCACGGGTGACTGGTCGCTGTGCTGCGCCTGCTCAGAGAGCGCGACGACCAGCAAG
The DNA here is from genome assembly GCA_043785265.1 of Myxococcales bacterium. Taxonomy (GTDB): domain Bacteria; phylum Myxococcota_A; class Polyangia; order Polyangiales; family Polyangiaceae; genus JANYHY01. The sequence continues at coordinate 6,156 of JAYVXK010000097.1, forward strand.
TAGAAGTGCATGCCTTGCACGAGCAAAAACACCGTGACGAGCACCCAAGCGAGCGGCGTGACGAAGAACGCGAAGAGTTCGCGCTTGAAGACGGGGAGAAACGTTTTCATGCGTCCTCGTCATTCTGTGGCTTATTTTTGCTCGGATCGCCCGTCGTGAGGTCTGCGAACACTTCTTCGAGCGAGCTCGAAATCGGAACGACCGCGCGAACGCCGAGCCCTGCGGCGACGAGCGCGGCTGTGATCTTCTCTGCGACAAGGTCCGTGTCGGTGGCCTTCTTCGACCAACGACAACGCAGACTGATCTCGTCACCATCTTGTGTGACTTCGACTTTGAGGATTGCGTCGATGCCTTCGAGAGCGCGCGTCGCGACTTGCGATTGTCCGCGGACACGAACCTCGAGACCTGGAGACCGCTGCAGACTCTTGATGGATGCGGTGGTGCCTTCTGCGACCAGCTTGCCTTTGGCGATGACGATTGCGCGGCTGCAGCTCGACTCGACCTCGCTCAAAATGTGAGTCGACAAAAGCACAGTGTGATCGGCGCCGAGGCCTTTGATGACGTCACGCACTTCGCGAATTTGGTTGGGGTCGAGCCCCGCTGTGGGTTCATCCAAAATGAGCAGCGGCGGGTCGGCAACGAGAGCGTCTGCCAAGCCCACACGTTGCCGATACCCTTTGGACAGATTGCCGATGAGAGTCATCTCTCGATCAGCGACGTTGGCTTTCTCCATCGCGGTGTTCACGAGCGCCTTGCGCAACGATCGCGAAACACCCTTTAATTCAGCCCTAAAAGCGAGGTACTCGCCGACGCGCATTTCTGGGTAGAGCGGCACGGCCTCGGGCATGTACCCGATCCGCTTCTTCGCCTCGTGAGCTTGCAGCTCCACGTCTTGACCGTCGATCGTCACCTGCCCCTCGGTCATGCCCAAGAAGCCAGCAAGGATGCGCAAGGTCGTCGTCTTGCCCGCGCCATTGGGACCAAGAAAGCCAACCACCTCGCCCTTGCCGACTTCGAAAGACAGATCGTCGACGGCAAGATGATTGCCGTAGCGCTTCGTGAGGTGGACAACGCTGATCATCGCGAGTTCTGGCCGCTCTGGTTAGCACAGACTACCTCGTGACAAGGGCGGCGGTTGTTCGCGTAGACGACTGGGCAGCCTCTTGAGCGGGGACGAAATGACCATGGAGCGCGTTCGACGACGAGACTAGTTTGAGGTGCATGAGATCGAAGGTTGCGATCGCTACGTTCCTCTGCGCGGCTCTATGGTTCGTGCCGGCTGCGCGCGCTGACGACATCGAGGGGACTGTCGTCGGAACCGACGCAAGCGATCTCGTCGTGGACTTGGGCTCCACGCGGGGTGCGTCCGATGGGATGGTGGTCGAACTCTGGCGACCTCTGCACATCAAGCATCCGGTCACTGGGAAGATCCTTACCGATCGTTTTCTGATTGGTCGATTGCGTCTTTTGCAAGTCCGACCCAACCTCGCGCTCGCACAGCCTGATGGTGCGCTCTCGCGACCGGCGATGGCGGGAGACGTGGTCCTCATGCGAGCGCCTGTTGCGACTCCGTCTCCGCTGCCCTCGTCGCACCCAACGCCGACCCCGCTCCCGCATCCGATCCCTCCGCCAGGGGTGCCCGACGACGACCCGTCGCTCAGGGGTGACCCTGATGCGGTGTTGCTGTCGGCGCTCTTCGACTCGTTGAAAGGCTCGATCCCCGAGACTCGAGCAAAGCGCTACGACGACTTTGCGCGCGAACACAAGACCTCGCGCTTCGTCACGGTGCTGCGCGAAGAGGCGGCCGCCTTGCGCAGCAACAGCGCGCCCGCGCATACTCGAGCGCAACCTCAAGACGACCAAGACCCTCTGCCGCTGGTCCTTGGATTCGCGGCTCCGGAGACTGCGTTTTCCGGTGCTCCGCTGCATTTCGCGATCGAACTCCGGCGCGACGTACAGGGCGGTGTCCTCTACGCACGCGCTGCATCAGGCGACACCTTCCAAGTCTTCCCAATGAAGAGTGTGGGAGATGGATACTTCGAAGCAGAGCTTCCTGCTCGACTCGTTCAAGCGCCGAGTTTTGCCTACTTCATCGAGGCCATCGACGGCGCTGGACAAAAGCACGCTGTGGAAGGTTCCGCCGAGGCGCCGCTCACGACGCAAGTGGAAGACATGCCGATGCCCACTCGCGCCGTGCCCATCCAAGCTCAGATCGCCATCTGGACTGACTTTGCCGTGTGGAACACCAAGAAGCTCAATGACTACGCTTCGCAGACCGAGGGTGTGTTCGGCGTGCGCTTCATGGATGTCGGCGTGCGTGCAGTGCGCAGTGGCTTCGGTGTCTATCGGGGAGTAGGCGGGTCTCTGTACGAACTGGATCAGCCCGCGTCAGTCGGGTCAAACGGTCGTAGTGTCGGGCTGACCTACGGGAGTCTCGAGACAGAGCTCGCGCCGGTCTCGTCGTTCTCGTTCGTGCTGCGCGCCCTCGTC
>JAYVXK010000098.1:0-2606 GCA_043785265.1 Myxococcales bacterium
TCGGAGCGTCCGTCAAGAAGCGTTTGAAAAGTGGTTGCGCGTCAGCAGGCTTCTTCAGAAAGTCGAAGTAGAGAACGCCCAAGTTGAAGAGAGCCGCGACATTGTGTGGATCCTTGTCGAGGACCTTGCCAAGCAGTGTGCGCGCCTCCTCGAGTTTGTTGGGCGTCTTCGAGTCCGACTCGCCACGCAGCGCGGCGGCGAGTCCAATTTGAGCCTCGATGTCGTCTGGAGACACTTGCAAGATGGCGCGATATTGCTCTTCGGCTTTTGCATAAGCGCCCGCGCGCAAGAGCACGGTGCCCATGTTGGTGCGCGCAGTCGTGTCGCGAGGGTCCTCTTGCGAGGCCTTCAAAAAAGACTGAAACGCGAGCGCGTCGTCGCCATTCTGTAATGCGATGAGTCCCGTCGCCCGATGGGCAACTGCGCTATGTGGATTGCTGTCGAGCGCTTGTTTGGCAAGCAACTGCGCTGTGTCTCTCTCGCCTTTTGCGAGGTGGCAGAGCGCCAACTCGGCGAGCGCCGCGGCGTCACCGGGCTTGCGTACGAGCACTTCGCGCGCTTGCCCAATGGCCTTGTCGAGTTGCCCCGAATTGCGAAGGGCCGCGACATAGAGCGTCCGCGCATCTGTTGCTGCGGGATGCGTATTCAAAAAATCACCGAGCAATTCTGCCGCGTCCTTGTGCTCGCCTCGTCGACGCTCGACTTCTGCGAGCGCCACCACGGGTTCTTGCGCGTCGGGTTCGAGTTTGTGCGCCTTCTTGAGCGAGTCCTCGGCGTTGGCGAGATCGCCGCCACTGGCAAGTACGATCCCCAAGTCGTAGTGGGCTTCCCACAAGTTTGGATCGATCGTGACCGCTTCACGCAAGAGGCCCAGCGCGCGATCGCGTTGACCATCTTTTGCGGCGCCCACGCCTTGCACCATTTTGCCGACCGCAGCTGGATTGGCTGGTGGAAGCGCCTTCGGCCCCGTATCGACGACACGATTGGCGTTCCCACCGCCGCACGCCAGCGCGAGCGACACGAGTGCGACCAGCACCAAGCGTCTCATTTTTTCTTGGCTCCAACCGTCGGCGGAGCGATCACGGTCGGCGCAGGCGCAGCGATGTCTTGAGGGCCGCGGCGCGGAGCCTCGAGCAACGCCGGCAACGCATTGGGGCCCTCGCTCCTAATCTCGAATCCGGTTTCTTTGAAAGCGGGATACAGCTCTGCATTCAAACGACCAAGCGCCTCGCGCATCTTGGCAGTCCACTGATTGTATATCCCGAGCTCAATCGCCCTTTTCCAGCCGTTTTCGTAGGCGTCGAGACTCTTCTCTTCGACGGGAACTGCAAACGTTTCGATTTGCGAATTGTATTCGTCTTTGTCTGCGTCGGTCTTGACGTCAGGAGGCGGCGGCGAATCACGTAATGACTTTGCAAACGTCTCGTACGTATATCCAACTTTGTAGAGCGCGGCGGTCGTCCACTCGGCCACACCAAACGGCACGACATCCAAGAACACGGTAGCGGCTTGCTTGAGCAGCTCGACTTTCTCTTTGAGTCGCTTGGCGAGCTGCTTGATGTCGCCTTCGATCTTCACCGCCTCGAACCGCGCGAGCACGCGCTCGCCTTGCATGTACCTCGCCTGCGCGGACGCATACTTGCCATCGGGCCCGAGCACGCTTTTCAGCTGTTTTCCGGCACGAACTGCGTTTGCGAGCGCTTCGTCTGCGCCTTTTTCGTCGCCGTTTTTGAGTTCCGCTTTGGCGAGCAACACGAAGCCCTGCATGCGGCGGTCTTGGTTCTTGGTCCCTTTGGCGAGGTACCGTTTGTAGAGATCGATCGCGTCTTTTTGTCGGCCGGCGTTCTGGTGGGCGCGCCCCATCTCGAACACGACGTCGTCCGCCTCGGCCGAGTTGCCATAGGACGCCAAGAACTTGTTGCCCGCTGCGACCGCCTTGTCATGATCGCCAGTCGCTACGCGCAAGACGACTGCGTTGTAGGCCGCGTCTTTGCCATGCTCGAATTTTTGATAATTGGGATGTTGCGGATTGGCGAGGTTGGCAATCGCTTCGTCGTACTCCGCGGCGTCCGAGAAGAGTCCCATCGCTTGCAAAGTCGTCGCGGCAATCCACGCGCCTTGAGGTGACTCTGGTTTGTCTGCGTAGTCTTTGCCCGTGATGAGTGACGCCGCCTCTTTGAGAGTCGTCACGTCCCCCGCGAGCTTGGCTTCGGTCTCCGAGTTCACGCCCGCTTGCGCCGCGCGCGCGTCTTTTGGAAACTCCTTGGCAGCCCGTAAATAAGCCAGCGCGGCGCCTGCGTGGTCTCCCGCCTGCGACTTTTGCTCGCCTTGTCTGAAGACGGCTTGCACGAGCAGCACGTCGAGCTTGGCTTGCAGTTTGGGCTCTTGAAAACTCGGCGCGGTCTTGAGTCGACGCGCCCACGTCTCGATGTTTTCGTAGTTCTTCGACTTGTTGAACGAGTCCAAGATCAACTCGCCTGCGCCTTGCGCATATTGGCTCTTCGGAAACTTCTCGAGCAGTGCGCCCCAGAGCTTCACGGCAGGATCGTAAACTCCGTAATCGTAATAGAGCTTTCCTTGTCGGAAGAAGAGCTCCGGCAGCGCGG
>JAYVXK010000099.1:0-8622 GCA_043785265.1 Myxococcales bacterium
TTGACTGGAGGTGACCCGGTGCCGCTGTTGATCGGGATGCCGAACTGGTCCTTGAAGGTGCCCCAGTCAGGATGCAGCGTGGTCTTCGGAGCCATGGCGGCGAGGTACATCGCGTTGTCTTTGCTGAGCGCGTCGCCCGACACGATGTGATTCCAAGCATTGTCTGCGGGAAAGACATCGCAGCCCGCATAGTTGGGACTCTTCCCGTTGGGTGGACCCGAGTCTTTGTTGGTCGACGAGTCAGTCACGAGCGCGCCATCAGGGAAGACTTGAGCGCCATCGGGAAGGGTGATGATTCCGCTGTCAGGGTTAGGATTCGTCACCACTGCATCGTCACCACCACATGCCGCGAGCAGTATCGGTAGTAGCCATCTCCGCATGACGCCCTCCTCCATGATTTGGCTTTGAGGATAGCATTTTCAAGCTACGGTTCCGTCATCATGCAATCCAAGCCGCTCGCTCTGGCGATGCTCTTGTTCGCTGGCGCTGCCGCGATCGCTCTCACTGCACCAGGCTGCGGAGTGCGCTCGAACTTGGATGAAGTCACCGTCGTCAGTTCGGAAGGTGGCCCCGGTGAGGGCGGCAACTGCGGCGCGGGCACCAGTCAATGCGGCAACACGTGCACCGTGACTCAGTTCGATCCCAACAACTGCGGTGGTTGCAACATCAAGTGTCCCAAAGGCGAATCATGTGTGGACTCTCAATGCTCCAGTCAAACCTGCAATGGTGGATCGGTGCAGTGCGACTCCGCTTGCGTGGACACGCACAACGATCCTGCCAATTGCGGAGGCTGCAAGAAGTCTTGTCCCATTGGGCAGGTTTGTTCGGCCAGCAAGTGCGACTTGTTCTGCAACGGCGGCACGACCAAGTGCGGCAACCTATGCGTCGACTCGCAGAGCGACCCTAAAAACTGCGGCTTCTGTGGCAACACTTGTCCAAACAATCTGGTGTGTTCGCAAGGCGGCTGCACGACGACTTGCCTCGGCGGCACCACTCAGTGCGGACAAGCATGCGTCGACACTCAGGTCGACCCGGCCAACTGCGGACTCTGCGGCAACGCGTGCCCCGGCGGCCAAGTGTGCTCTGCAGGCAAGTGCGCATCGACCTGCGGAGGCGGACTCACTCAATGCAGTAACTTCTGCGTCGACATCACCAAGGATCAAAAAAACTGCGGACAGTGCGGCTTCGTTTGCCAAGGCACCGACAAGTGCACCAACAGCAAGTGCACGCCGTGCGACAGCTCCACCACCGACTGTGATGGTGATGGTTGGCTGGTTTCGGAAGGTGACTGTTGTGACAAACCGGGACCATGCGGTGCTGAACCGAAGCTCGTCAATCCTGGCGCAGTCGAAGTCGTCGGCAATGGCATCGACGACAACTGCAACAGTCTGATCGACTTGTTCGACGTCGTCGACACTCAGCCCTGCGACAGCAGTCTTCCGTCTGACTCCACCAACGGAGTCGACTTTGCCAAGTCACTCGGCGTTTGCCGACAGACCACGCAGAACCCTCCGAAGCCGCAGAAAACATGGGGTCTCATCTCGGCCCAGCTTGTTCGTGCGGACGGCACGGCACTGAGCGATCTCTCGGGACACTCTCTGCGCACCTCGTATGGGTCGAGCATCATTCCGCTCAACGGACAATCGATGGTGGTGATCTCGAGTGGTCACGCCTCCGACGCGACCCAGACCAAGCCCGGTCCCAATGGCGGGGCACCCAACGGCACCAACGTCACCTACGCGTTCAATCCTGTGAGTGCGACCGACATCTCGACTTGCAACAATTCGTTGTGTGTCAAAGACTGGTTGAAGACCGCAAACCCACCGCTCAAGGCTGCGAACGAACTTCCTGCGGCGCCAAACTGCGGCACCATCAACAATCCGCAGACCGCGAATGACTCGGTCATGCTGGTGCTCACGCTCCGCGCTCCGACCAACGCACGCGCGTTCTCGTTCAACTCGTTCTTCTTCTCCGCGGAATATCCCGAGTTCGTTTGCACGACCTTCAACGATCAATTCATCGCTCTCGTCGACACTCCCAACGGCACGCCTTCACCGATCGCCAATCCCACCGACAAGAACTTGATGACCCTCACACAAGCCAACAAAAAATGGCCGATCGCGATCAACATCGCATCAGGCACGAGCGTCTTCTCGGTGTGCGACTCCGCCTCGTTGACGAATCAATGCAGCGGCACGCAGGTCTCCAACCTGAGCTGTTCGCTGGGCGCGGGTAACCTCAAAGGTACGGGTTTCGAAGCGCCCAACGCAGCTCCCTGCATCATCGGTGGCGGAACGTACTGGTTGACCACCGCAGGCAACATCATCCCCGGCGACATCCTCCAACTCCGCATCGCGATCTGGGACGTAGGCGACAACAACTTCGACTCGACGGCCCTCATGGATGGCTTCCAATGGCTAGCCAACCCTTCCCTCCCCGGCACGTCTAACTAACCCCCCAAACTCGCTACCTGCGGCAGCAGTGTCATGCGTCTGGGTTCCATAGGAGGAGATCTACCCTTTGGGAACTTGCGTACGCCAAGCGACCTTCCACTGCGCGTCGCTCCGCACGAAAGCCAGCAACTCATGCCCAGAGTCTGTTCGTCGCGCCCCGTTCGACGTCCACGTCATGTCGAACCGATAGGTGACCATGACCATCTCCCCAAACACATCGGCGGCCAACTCGGACTCACGAAACTCGTGGACCTCAGCGCGGCCCATGAACTCTTCGTACGTCTTGACCACAGCGGCGCGACCACTGATGCGCGACTTGAAATCGGGTGCGACGAGCACGCAGTCAGGCACGAGGTGCTTCGAGAGCCGCGGAAAATCGCGGTCGAGCCACGCTCGATTGATGTTGTGGATGAGTTCGTCGAAGATTTCAACCATGAGCTGCAGAGCGTACACCCGCCAAATCGTCGGAGCGAGAACAACGTTCTTCGCTCGAGCGTCCGGCACGGTTCACGCAATCTGCGCTATGGTTCTCGTTAGCCCTCGCGGCATCCATCACGACTCGAATGAATCGACGAACTTTCCTCAAACGTGGCCTCATGGGCGGCGCTTTGCTCCTTCTCGGCGGCGGTGGCGTTCTCGCTTTGCGGCGCTCCAAAGACGAACCGGGGCCGACGGAACCTTTGCTCGCGCTCAACGAAAAGAGCTTCGGCGTGTTGGTTGCGTTCGCTTCGCGCGTGGTGACGGCCGACGGCGCAGACCCCGTCGCGATCGCGCAGGGCGTCGACAAAGTCTTGTCGAACGCGGTGCCAGAGGCGGTGAGCGATCTGAACAAACTGCTCGGCCTATTCGAAAATGCACTGCCCGCATTTCTGTTCGATGGCCGCGTGACTCCTTTCACGCGTCTCGGCCCCGAAGCGCAAGACGCAGCGCTCGTTGCGTGGCGAGACAGTCGACTCGCGTTGCGTCGGACCGGATACCAAGCGCTTCGGAAGTTGTGCGTCGCATCTTGGTATTCACGCGAGACGAGCTGGGCGCCCATCGTGGGATACGCCCCGCCCGCAGGGCTCAATGCGATCGCCTATCCAGACTCGAAGGCCGGCACGCCCGAATGGATCGCCGCGCAGAAACCGAGTGAGTAACCGATGACCACTCTCGCTCTCATCCGTAGCAGTGCGAACGTCACGGACGGCTCTGCACAAACCAATGACTTGGATCTGAAAGTAGATGTTTGCATCATTGGGACTGGAGCTGGTGGTGCTGTCACTGCTGCCAAGCTCGCCGCTGCGGGGATCGAAGTGCTGCTCGTGGAAGAGGGTGGGTATGCCACCAGTCAAGACTTCACGATGCGAGAGAAAGACGTCGTCTCCAAGCTCTATCAAGAAGGGATGACTCGCACGACCGCAGATGCGGGCATCACAGTCTTGCAGGGTCGGACCGTGGGCGGCACCACCGTGGTCAATTGGACGACGAGCTTTCGCACACCGGAAGACGTCGTCGGTCACTGGAAAGACAAGCACGCAGTGGGCGGCTTTGCGTACGCCGATCTGGTCCCGCACTACGATGCCATCGAGAAGCGACTCGCCATCGCCAAGGTCGAATACGCGACGCTCAACCAAAACAACAAAACCCTCTACGACGGCTGCAAAAAGCTGGGTTGGGACGTCGACACGCTCAAGCGCAATGTGTTTGCGTGCATGCAAACCGGCATGTGCGGCCTCGGTTGCCCAGTCAACGCCAAGCGCTCGATGCTCGTCACCCTGATCCCCGATGCGATCGACGCCGGCGCCAAACTCGTGTTCCACGCGCGCGCCGATCGCTTCGAGACCGAAGCGGGAGAGATCAAGAGATTGCGTGGCACCTTGCTCGACGCGGGAGGACACACGCCGACCGGAAAGTCGTTCACCGTGACGGCCAAGCGTTTCATCGTGAGTGGTGGCGCCATCAATTCGCCCGCGCTGCTCTTGCGGAGCGACCTCAATGACAATGGCTGGGTCGGAATGCGTACCTTCCTTCATCCAGTCATCGGCAGCGCAGGAATCTACGACTTTCCCATCGAGCCTTACCATGGTGCACCTCAGAGCGCGGCGAGCCATCAGTTTGCGCACCGCAAGGACGACGTCGGACTCTTCCTAGAGGCGGCTCCTTGGTACCCTTCGCTGACTGCGGGGGCGACACCAGGGTTTGGCAAAGCGCACGCAGAGTTCGTCAACGGCGCGGCTCACACGGCCTCGCACCTCGCGATCGCCATCGATGGCTTTCACGACGACGTACCAGGTGGAAGAGTCTCTCTGCGTACGAGCGGCGCACCGTTGCTCGACTATCCCATCGTGCCCAAGCTCTGGAGTGCGTTTCGTTTTGGACAAAAACGGCTCGCGGAGGCTCAATTTGCGTCTGGCGCGAAGACCGTGGCGACGCTGCACGACCCGCCCATCATGATGCAAGGCAAAGTAGACGAGGCCGCGATCGACGCCGCGCGCTGGGAGATTGGGTCGGTACCCGTGTTCACGGCACATCAAATGGGTGGCTGCGCGATGGGAGACGATCCCAAGCAGAGTGTCGTGCGCAGCGAAGACCTGAGGCATCACACCATCAAGAATCTTTGGGTCATCGACGGCTCGGTCTTCCCCACCAGTCTTGGGGTGAATCCTCAAGAGTCGATTTATGGACTCGCGAGTCTCATGGCGACGCGATTCACTGCGACCAAACCGTAAGGCTATTTTTTTTGTGGCTGGACTTTGAGTTCCGGCTGCTTGATCGCCACGCGCGAACCTGGCGCCACGCTCTGCGTGATGAACACCGATCCACCGACGACACTCCCTGCACCGAGGACTGTGTCGCCACCCAAGACAGTCGCGTTCGCATAAACCGTCACGTCGTCTTCGACGGTGGGGTGACGCTTGGTGTTGCGAATCACACGACCGTGTTCGTCGCGTGGATGCGACAGCGCGCCGAGCGTCACGCCTTGATAGAGTTTTGCGCGCGCACCTATCTGAGAGGTCTCGCCCACGACCACACCCGTCGCATGGTCAATGAAGAAGCTGGGACCTATCACTGCACCAGGATGGATGTCCGTGCCGGTTCGTGAGTGCGCCCACTCGGTCATGATGCGCGGCATGAGCGGCACGCCCATCGCGTAGAGCTCGTGCGCGACACGATAGACAGTGACCGCGAGCAAACCTGGATACGAGAGGATGACCTCGTCGACACCCGTCGCAGCGGGGTCGCCGTCATAAGCAGCCTGCACGTCCGAGATGAGAAGAGCCCTTATTTCAGGCAGTTTGGAGAGCAGCATGCCCGTGATTTTTTTGGCGTGCGGCGCGCAGTCTGCATCCGTGCCGCGCGAGAGTTCTGCGTCTTGCTCTGCCGCATGACACAGACACGCCTCGACCTGCCGCTCGAGTTGAGCGCGCAACGCGGCGAGCAAGATCTGAGTATGTTCGGCCACGTTGGTTCCGGTGAGATCCGGTCGACCGAAGTATCCTGGGTAGAACACCTCCAGGAGCAGCCCTAGGATCTCACCTATCTCGTGGCGCGAGGGTAGGAAGCGCTTGCCAATGCGCTGCGCGCGTTCGTCTGATTGATAGCTGGCAACCAGAGCGAGTGTGAGTTCGTGATCAGACTGATTCATCAGGATCCTACGGCGCGCTCGACCTCGGCGAACATGCCTTCGAAGAGCGCACCGGAGAGGTAGCGTTCCCCAGCGTCGGGGAGAACGGTGACGATCACTTTGCCCTTCATCGCGGCTTCTGCGGCGACGCGCAGAGCCACGACCATGGCCGCTCCACAAGAGATGCCACAGAGGATGCCTTCCTCTTTGGCGAGTCGACGCGCCATCGCGATCGACTCATCGTTGGACACGAGTTCCACGCGATCGACCATGGTAAGATCGAGATTCTTGGGCACAAATCCCGCGCCAAGTCCCTGGATTTTGTGGGGAGACGGCGTGAGCGGTTCACCCGCGATGGTTTGAGAGATGACAGGGGAGTGGGAAGGTTCGACGGCGATCGTGGTGATCTTCCTACCCTGCGTGTTCTTGATGTATCGGCTCACACCCGTGAGTGTTCCGCCCGTGCCCACTCCTGAGACGAACACGTCGATGTTGCCGTCGGTGTCCTCCCAGATCTCGGGGCCCGTGGTCTCCTCGTGGATGCGAGGGTTCGCGGGATTGTCGAACTGATGCATCACGACATGCTTGTCCGGATCACTCGCAGCGATCTCTTCGGCTTTTGCCAAGGCGCCATTCATGCCCTTTGAACCAGGAGTGAGCACGATGGTCGCGCCGAGAGCCACGAGCACTTTGCGTCGCTCCATGGACATCGTCTCGGGCATCGTGAGGATGCACCCATACCCGCGCGCGGCGGCGGCGAACGCGAGAGCGATGCCGGTGTTGCCACTGGTCGCTTCTACGATGGTCTTGCCAGGACTGAGTACGCCGCGCGCCTCTGCGTCCCACACCATCGATGCGCCGATGCGGCACTTCACCGAATAAGCAGGATTTCGGCCTTCGATCTTCGCGAGCACAGTCGCGCCCAAACCTTTTCCGAGGCGGCTGATGCGAACGAGCGGTGTGTGCCCGATGCTTTTGGTGTTGTCGTCGTAGATGCGTGACATGGGTCGAACGTACCCAAGCCGCCGCGACCAAACAAGAGTTAGCTTCCGGTGAAGACAGGCGCGCGTTTTTGCGCGAACGCATCGAGCGCTTCGAGTCTGTCTTTGCTCACGAGAGTCTTGTCGTAGCTGACTTTCTCGAGTTCGAGCCCAAGCTCGAGCGTGGTGTCAAACGATCGATCGATCGCTTCGAGCGCGGCCGCTTGTGCGATCGGCGCACCATTGGCGATGGGCGCGATCCACTCGCAAGCATCGTCGATCAGATTCTTACCAGGAGCAGTCACGCGATTGACGAGTCCCCACGCGAGCGCCTCGGCTGCATCGAGTCTGCGCCCAAGCAAAATCATTTCTTTTGCGCGAGCCTCTCCGACGATGCGAGGCAGCCTCTGCGTTCCGCCCGCACCAGGAATGATCCCCAGTGTGGTCTCCGGCAAACCAACTTTTGCGTGCGCCGCTGCGATTCTCAGATCGCAAATGAGAGCGAGTTCGAGTCCACCGCCAAACGCGACACCATTGATGGCGGCAATGACCGGCTTGGCCGACCGATCAAGCGGACCCAGCTCCGAGCGATACAGTTCCACCTGCTTGCGAACGTCGTCATGGCTCATGCCTTGTCGTTCTTTGAGATCCGCGCCCGCGCAAAATGCTTTGTCTCCCGCGCCCGTGATGATGATCGCGCGAACGGAAGCATTCGTCATGGCCTCACGCGTGAGTCTGCCAAACGCGAGCAGAAGATCGCGCGACAGGCTGTTCATGCGGGGTTCGCGATCGATGATCCAGATGGCGATGGCGCCGCGTTGCTCGACTCGAAGGGGATCGGACATGGTGGAGGACAGATAAGCGTATTGTCGTGGGTGGACGCAAGCGGGGAGCGGGGACGGGAGCGGGAGCGGGGACGGGAGCAGGGACGGGCAGGGACGGGGACGGGAGCGGGGACGGAGCCGTCTCTTTTTTTACGAACCTTCCCATCGATGGGCTTGGACTCGGCGGCGCAGTGTTTGGCGCTGGGCTCACTGCGACAACGATCGCGCTCGGCACTGGAGCCCTAGGCGACTCGTCGAGTTGTGGATCGGGTTCGTGGACCACCAGTTCGTTGACGGCGTTTCTGGTCGTTGGGTTCTTCGCCCTCGCGATCGATGTTGTGTCTGTCGTTTATTTGGCGAGTGGTCCAAAGAGAGAACCAACACTCGTCAAGCGGTGACGAGATCGATGGCAGCTCGACAGAGGCTACCCGCGATATCGACGTGATCGCGCGCATCGGAAGTCCATCCGCCGTCGCCGCTCCCGTCCCCGCCCGCCGTCCCCGCTCCCGCTCCGTTCCCGTCCCCGCCCCCGCCCCCCGTTGCCGCCCCCGCTCCCGTCCCCGTCCCCGCTCCCGCCCCGCTCCCGTCCCGCTCCCGTCCCCGTTTCCCGTTCCCGTCGTCGCCGCGTGCGGTTGTCAGGAAAGCTTTCGGCTCGCGCGTCAGAGAGGAAACCGCTACAGAAGAGTCTCCGGAGGAGTGGCCGAGTGGTCTAAGGCAGCGGTTTTGAAAACCGCCGTAGGGAAACCTACCAGGAGTTC
>JAYVXK010000100.1:0-8622 GCA_043785265.1 Myxococcales bacterium
ACGCGCACGCCGATCAAGGGCGAGACCGCGAGAGACAGACTTCGGTCGAGACGAACGACCACACTCTTGTCGACCATCGAGTCGCGACCGGCGACGTACATGACCTCTGTGGGAGTATCCAAAGAAGGAGTGACCGCGAGGCCCGCTCCGATCTCGAACACCCCTCCAAACGAATACGCGAGGGCGAGCAGTGCGCTGATGCGATCGGGGCGCGAGCCGTAGAGCGCTGACGTGGGTTGGTCGAGACGAACCGGGACTTCGACCTTGAGCAAGTGCTCGGCGGGCAGGTCTAGTGCGAAGCCGACGTGGAGAGACCGCAGCACACCGGGGAGCGGTGTGGCGATGGCGAATCCGAAGCCGCCAAACGATCGGTTCATGTCCGTCGGAGGCTCGTTCGTGCGCGAGAGGGACTCGCTGAGATGGCTGAAATGAGCATTGATCACGAGCTCGGCCTCTGTGCCGTCTGCGATCGATGCGGGGTTCAGAAGCACAGTGCCTGGGTTGCCCGGGCGCGCCACGACTGCGTTGGCGAGCGCGGCGACATCGGACGTCTCTGCGAAGGCAGCGCCTGCGGTCGCGCGCGCTTGCAGAGACCACGTGAGGATCGACGCGAGCGCGAGCAGAGAGAGGGACCTCATGGTGGAGGCAACGGGCAATTGCCACTCTTGTCGCGCGCGGTCACCGAGATCGTGGTCAGTGTTTCGGTGACTCCGCCCGCTGCGTTCTGTACGCGCAATTTCACGTGCAGCGGTCGGTCTCCACGCATTCGAACGGTAAGGACGTCACTCTTTGGATCTCCATCGTCGAACTGCATCGCTGATCCTTCGAATGACCATAGAAACGAGAGCGGCGGCGCATTGGGATCTGGGCGGACGTAGACCAGAGTCAGACTTTGCGCGGACGACAGAGCGTCCAGATGAATCGGCGTGGCGAAGCCGTCGTCGATGCAGAGTGAAGTCGGACTCGCCGTGATCACCGCAGACGGCGCAGGAGGAGGAGGCTCGCCGCATGACATGATCATCGTCGCGCACACCATAAAAATAGCCTTTTGCGCGCGCTCCATGACGTTTGCAGTCTGCAACAGTCGCGTCCTTGGGCGCAACCGATCTCGACTAGCGCGCACGCGCGGTGATGGCGGGGCCGAGTTCTGCGAGCAAGAAGTCGATGAGCAGACTGAGTCGCCGAGGCAGCAAGCGGGCCGATGGATAGACGATGTGGAACTCGCCGCCAGGAACCGAAAACTTCGGCAGTACATGCGTCAGGGCTTTGCGCTCGATGTCTCCCGCAACCAAAAACGCTGGCGCGAGTGCGAGTCCCAGACCCCGCAGGGCGGCTTCGCGGACGAAGTTGAGGTCGTCTGCCGACAGGCGACCAGCGACTCGGACGGTTTCGCGTCCGTTGGGTCCTTCGAGTGTCCATGAGTCCGCAGAGGGCACGCGAAAGACAATGACCTCGTGATGAGCAAGGTCGGCCACGCGTCGCGGCGTGCCGTGTTGCGCGAGGTAGCGCGGACTCGCGACAATGGACAAACCGCCAATGTCGATCTTCCGCGCGACGAGCGAAGAGTCTTCGAGTTTGCCGAACCGAAAGGCGATGTCGAATCCCTCTGCCACCATGTCCACGCGTCGGTTGGTGAGAGCCAAGTCGATGCGCACTTCTGGGTACTCCACGAGAAAGCGCGCAAGGAGACCAGGCAGCACGCGCGCTGCAAAATCAGCCGGCGCTGTGATGCGGATGACGCCGCTCGGGTTGCCCTGAAGCGCACGGGCCGCATCGTTCGCGTCGCCAAACGCTTCGAGCACTCGGCGCATGCGCTCGTAGTAGGCCACACCGGCTTCGGTCAGATGAAGCGAGCGGGTCGTTCGCTGCAAGAGTCTGACACCAAGAGCATCCTCCAACTCCGACACGCGGCGACTCACGGCCGACTTTGGCAGATCGAGTCTGCGCGCTGCGGCCGTGAAGCTCTTCGCCTCGACCACTGCCGCAAACACGCGTGCGCTTTCATAGCTTGCGTCAGGAGCGGAGGGTGCAGCAGGACGCTTTTTCATTGTTCTTATTCATAGAACAAATCATCTATCAATGGCAATCTAGTGTTCTGACAGCAACAGTCGCATGGTGGGCTTCGAGGAGATTTCCATGAGTTCACTTCAGTCCAAACTTCCGGTCGTAGCGCGCGTCATCCTTGGCCTCGCGTTTTTCGTGTTCGGCCTCAACGGGTTCTTGCACTTCATGCCAAACCCACCGATGCCCGAGAAAGCAGGCGCATTCATGGGTGCATTGGCAGCCACGGGTTACATGTTTCCGCTCATCAAAGCTACTGAGGTCGTCTCTGGAGCGCTGCTCCTCTCGGGTCGCTTCGTTCCACTCGCCTTGACGCTGCTCGCACCAGTGCTGGTCAACATCGTGGCCTTCCATGGATCGCTCGCGCCAGCGGGAGTCGCCCTTCCCTTGGTGCTGGTTGGGCTCGAGGTCTTCTTGGCGTTCGCCTACCGCAGTGCGTTTCGCGGCGTGCTCGCGTCTGACGCGAAGCCAGAGGTCGCTGCCAAGTCCCGCGAGATTGCACACGCTGCGTCGTGACCGTGATCAATCGACGAAGCGGTAGACAGCAGCGGGCTTGCTGCTCGTGACGCGTTTTCCAGGCGCTAGCTCGACGAGGCCATCGTCTTGTAGCGCCTGGAAGCGTCGGCGAAAGTTGCCCGCGTCTTGCGGCTCTCCGGTCACGATAGCGTAGACGTTGCGCAACTCGGGGATCGAAAAAGTGGCTGAAACGAGGCTGCGCGCGAGATTGGTCGAGCGAATGCGTTCTTGAATCCGCTGGCGGGCGGCGAGCACGATCTGCGAATGGTCGAATGCCAAGCGCACGTTCTGGGTCGTCGGAACCCACTCGGCATGTGCCGCGTCTCCACCACCGCGGACTCGACCCGCGAGGTCAGGACGCACGAGGGCGTAATACGCCACGCTGATCACTCGCATGCGCGGATCGCGATCCGGATCACCGAACGCTCCGAGTTGCTCGGCGTAGACGTCGTCTATCGACAGACCAGTCTCTTCGATCAACTCACGAGCGAGCGCGCCCTCCAGACTCTCTCCTCGATCATCGCCCTGCCCGACGCGCACGAATCCGCCTGGCAAAGCCCACCGCCCGCGAAAAGGACTCTCCCCACGCTTGACCAACAGTACGTGCAAGAGCGAGTCTTTGACGGTGAGGGCCACGATGTCGACCGCAACAGAAGGCTTCGGGAAGTCCGAAGGGCGATACGCTGCGAGGAATGCCTTGTCGGCCGTGGGAATGACGGCCTTGCTTTGCGCGCTGGCCTTTTTGTGACGGTTCATCGACAAAGAGTATTGATCAGCAACAAAGAGTTGAAAACACTTTTTCTTGCGCTACGTTCTTGTGGTCAAGGAAGGTGGCTTCGATGGCTCCCACGATGAGAGCGATTGTGCGCACGAAGGAGGGCCCTCGCCTGGCAGACATCGCGCGCCCGGTGCCGACTGAGGGCTCAGCGATGCTTCGAGTGCTGCTCGCCGGCATCTGCCGCACGGATCTCTATGCAGCGGATGGTTTGCTGCCCGTGCAGAACGCGCGAGTGCTTGGTCACGAGTTGGTCGCAGAAGTGTTGCAACCAGCTAAAAACAGCCCGATCCAAGCCGGCGCGCATGTCACGGTTTTTCCGTGGATGGCGTGCAACTCGTGTGTGGGCTGCTCGCGCGCAGAGACGTGTGCGTCACCGCGCGTGCTCGGTGTCGACGTCGACGGCGCGTTCGCCGAAGAGATGGTGGTACCGAGTGCATGTCTGCATGCTGTGCCTCGCGACTGGCCTTTGCGACGCGCGGCCTATGTCGAGCCCATCGCTGCGTCCATGGCGGTTCTGCGCGCGCCGATCACTCGCGAGCAGCGTGGCGCAATCTTGGGCACCGGTCGCATCGCGACGCTCACAGCTCGCATTCTTGCGCTCGAAGGGTTCAAGGCGACACTCATCGAAACGGCGACGGCCGAGCACGACAATGCGTTCGACTATGTGGTCGAGACGAACGCTCAGCTCGATGCCGCGATCAGAGCGACACGACCCGAGGGGCTGGTGGTTCTCAAGAGTCGACCTTCTGCCGCTGCGTCTCTCGACCTTTGCGCTGCGGTGAGGAAGGAGATCCGGTTCTCTTCGGTGGCCTACGCACCTTTCGCAGACGCGATCGCAATCGCCCCTAAAATACCGATGGATGATCTGCTCGGCGATGTGGTTCCGCTCGAGCGTTTCGAAGCGGCGTTTGCGCGTGCGCGCGAGTCTTCGTCGCCGAAGATTTTCTTGGCGCCGCACGGAGACCGCTAGCCGTGTGCGGCGTGGTCGCTGCCGTTTCCTGGAACACGCCCAAGGACTTCCCGGTGTCGCTCGCGCTCTCTGCGATCGCTCACCGCGGTCCTGATGGACGAGGTGTGTGGCAGTCGCGTGATCGGCGCGTCGCACTCGGTCATGTCCGACTCGCCATCCGCGACATTGCAGGTGGCGCACAACCGCTCGTCCGCGCAGACGGCAATGTGGTCGCTGTCGTCAACGGAGAGATCTATGGCGCGGCCGAGCTGCGGCGCGAACTCGAATCCAGAGGGCATCGCTTTGCCACCAAGAGCGACAGTGAGATCGTCGTGCATGGCTGGGCAGAGTGGCGCGAGCAGTTGCCTCCGCGTCTCCGCGGCGAAATCGCCTTCGTTTTGTGGGATGCGCGCGATCGATTGCTATTTTGCGCACGCGATCGTTTTGGCGTGAAGCCGCTCGCATGGACCGAGCATGACGGGGCGCTGTTGGTCGCGTCGCAGGTGCGCGCTCTCTTTGCGCTGGGGGTCACGCCGCGCTGGAATCGAGACGCCTTGTTTCAGTCGGCGAGCCTGCAGTACGCCGCTCCGCGAGACACTCTCTTCGCGGGTGTGCACGAACTGCCGGCGGGACACACGCTCCTCGCGCGGGACGGACATGTGCGGATCGAGCGCTACTGGGATCTCGACCTGCCAGCCAAGCCAAGCCCACTTCGCGACGAAGACGCGGTGAACACGTTTCGCGAGCGATTCGACGAATCCGTGCGCGAGCGCCTTCAGAGCGACGCACGCGTGTGCTTTCAGTTGTCGGGCGGTCTCGATTCGGCCGCTGTCCTCGCCACGGCTGCACTCACGCATCCATCACCAGAAGCCTTCACGGTCTCGTTCACCGACGACGACGCCTACGACGAGTCCAAGAACGCGAGAGTGATTGCCGACCATGTCGGCGCCAAGCACCATGTCGTCCGCGTGTCGGACGCAGACGTGGCGGCGCACTTCGCAAGCGCCGTCATCGCAGCAGAAGGCGCATGCATCAACGCTCACGCGGCGGCTAAAATCATGCTCAGTCGCGCGATCTGCGAAGCAGGATTCAAGGTCGTGCTGACGGGAGAAGGCGCAGACGAAACACTCTTCGGCTACGCCCATCTTCGAAGCGATCTCGAAGGGAGCGCGGCACGCGTGTCCGACTCGAACACGGCGTCTGCGGGGTTGATGTTGCCCGACGGAGAGGGACTCTCTCTGTTGCACGTCGAACAAACACTTGGCTTTGTGCCGACGTGGATGCGCGCCAAGGCCGCCTTCGGCAAGCGCATGCAGGGCGTCCTGCGCGACGAGTGGCTCACGACCCATCAAAGTCGAGATCCCGCACGCGACATGTTGGCCGGTCTTGATCTCACGCAGATGCGCGGGCGCGGGCGCGTCGAGCAGGCCGCTTACTCATGGACCAAACTGGCGCTCGAGGGCTACATCTTGCGCGCGCTCGGCGACGGCTTGGAGATGGCGAACGGCGTCGAGGGTCGGGTACCCATGCTCGATCACGTTTTGTTCGATCTCATCCGATCTCTCCCCATTGGGCTGAAAATAAGGGCAAACGTAGAGAAGTGGATCTTGCGTCAAGCGATGAAGGAGCGTCTCCCCATCGCGGTGCTCACGCGGGAGAAGCATCCGTTCTTGGCGCCCCCGATCGGCGCACGAACACTCGGGCTCGCACGAGACGTGTTTCATAGTTCCTCGTTTTCAGACCAACCTCTGTTCGACCCGCAGAAGATGCGCACCCTGGTCGACGCGTTCGCGCAGATGACCGCGCGAGAGCGGAAGGCTCACGATCCGGTGATCTTCTTCGCGCTCTCGATCGCAACGCTTCACTCGAGCTTGGGGATGACGTGACGAGCGCGAGCGCAAATGGCACTTGGTGGAGCGCGCTTTACGACGACTGGCTCGCCGACCAACTTCTCGAGCGCGGAGAAGACGAGGTCAAACAGACGATCGATTTCTTGGTCGCGCACCTCGACCTCCATGCTGGTGATCGCGTGCTCGATCAATGCTGCGGGATCGGCAGTCTGAGCGTGCCGCTCGCGCTACGCCGGATGCGAGTCGTCGGAGTCGATCAAGCGGCTGCGTACGTCGATCGAGGCAACAAACAGGCTCGGTCGAGAGGTCTCTCCGATGATCAAGTCGAACTCGTAGCCGCCGACGCGACCAGTTGGGTGCCGCGTGCGCCGGTTACAGCCGCGTTCAATTGGTGGACGAGTTTTGGTTACTCGAGCGACGACGCCACCAACATCAAGATGCTCGCGCGCGCGTTTGACGCTCTCTCACCAGGCGGCCTCTTCGCGCTCGACACCATGAACGTGCCGCAAGTGCTGCGCGGCTTTCAGCGCGACGTCGCGGTGCGCCGGCAAACGCCGCGCGGAGAAGTGTTGCTCCTTCGAGAGAGCACGATCGATCTCGCGCGCGCGACGATGCACAAGCGCTGGACGTATCTCGTCCTGGACCGCGTCGTCGCAGCGCACACGTCCGAGGTGAAGCTCTACATGCCAGACGCGATCGCACGCATGCTGACTGACGTCGGATTCGTCATGGTGGACATGCTCGGAGGTGTCACGGGCGAGCCTCTCACGCTCGACAGTCCGCGACTGATCGCTCTGGCGCGGAGGCCACGATGATCGAGCGCACGCTCCCCAAAGACCCAGCCACGCTGCGACGCGCGATCTACGAAGGCCGCCTTTTCATAGCTCCGCCGACGTCCGAGTCGCACGCGCTCGTCGATCTCGCGCGCGCGCGACTGCAGAGCGAGTTGGGTGCGGATCCGCGGCGCGCGCACGAGCGCTTCACGGACGAAGAGTTCTTCGCGCACATCGGCAAGCTGCGCAAAGAGATCTACACCGAGCCTCACGCGCACGCGCTCTTGGGAGCGATGGCGGCGAGTGTTGGCTTTCCCGTCTCCGACACTGCGTTCGATCCTGCTCGTCTCCGGGTGATCTCGCATGGCGCGATCAACAATCCTCGAGCGGCGCCGGTCTACTATCCGCACCGTGACACTTGGTATGCGCATCCGATGTCGGTCGTCACCATGTGGACTGCTCTCGACGATCTCGAGAGCGAAGAGACATTCGTCTTCTACCCACGACACTTTCGCGCGCCCGTCGACAACGACTCCGAGGTGTTCGACTACGACGAGTGGGTCTCGCGTGGGTGGAGCTTGAAGATCGGTTGGCAAGATCGCGACGCTTCTTTGCGGGCTCGGTATCCAAGTGTGTTGGGCAACATCAAGGACGCTGACTATGGTCACGAAGTAGGCTTTTCTTGCCGGCGCGGTGAGATTTTGCTGTTCAGCGGTGCGCACTTTCATCGCACGTTGCCGCAAGCACTGGGTCGCTCACGCTTCAGTCTCGACGCGCGTCTGGTGCACCTCGGTGATCATCGTGCGGGACTCGGCGCACCGAATGTCGACGGTCGCTCGCGTGGGAGCGCGCTGTCCGACTACGTGCAACCGTGATCACTCTCGATGCGCTCGCCGCGCGTGGGTCGGCGGTTTCGATCGTGAGCGACGACGCGACCTGGACCTACCAAGACCTCGCGACACGCGCGCACGACCTCGCCAAGCGGTTGACGAGCGCGGGAGTGCTTCGCGGTGATGTGGTCGCGCTCGATGTCGATCGCTCGCCAGAGCACGTGGTGGGCATGCTCGCGGCGTGGCATCTCGGCGCGGCCTTTTTCCCGGTCGATCCGAGATCGCCACGAGATCGCGTCTCGTCTTGCCTCACGGAGACACGCGCTCGCGCGCTCGTGACCCTCGACGCGATCACCGCCTTGGAGCGAGGCTCGCCGCTTGGTGCAGAAGACGATGGGCTCGCCTATGTCATCTACACATCGGGGTCGACAGGTCGGCCCAAGGGCGTACGACTTTCGCATCGCGGTCTGTGGCCGATGCTGGCCGCTCAAGTGCGCGCCTTTCATCTCGGGCAGGGCAAGCGATCGCTCTGGTCGCTCTCGACGGCGTTCGACGCTTCGATCTCCGACATCGGAACGGCCTTGATTTCAGGCGCGACGCTGGTCATTCCACGGATGCCGCCATCGGTTCGTCAGCTGAGCGCGCTCCTCGGGGTGCTGGCGATCACTCACGCAGACTTGCCACCTTCGATCCTTCCGCTCGTCGATCCAGCGTCGTTGCCCGCGAGCTTCGAGACGGTGATCGTCGGAGGTGAACCGTCTGCGCCCGCCGCCGTGCGTGCATGGTCGGCACGCGCGCGCGTGGTCAATGTGTACGGACCCACCGAGGCGACCATCTGCACGCATCTCTGCGAGTGCGACGCGAC
>JAYVXK010000101.1:0-8614 GCA_043785265.1 Myxococcales bacterium
ACCTTGTGCTTGGCCGTGAGCTGGATCGAGTCGAGCACGCGCAAGATCTCGTCGAAGTTGCGACCCGTGGTCATCGGGTAGGTGAGCATCATCTTGATCTTCTTGTCGGGCCCGATCAAAAACACCGTGCGCACAGTCTGGTTCGTCGCAGCAGTGCGCCCAGCCGACGGCGCCTCCTCCGCGGGGAGCATGTTGTACAGCTTGGCGACCACGAGATCCTCATCGGCGATCATCGGGTAGTTGACCTTCGCGCCCTGCGTCTCCTCGATGTCCTTCGCCCACTTCTCGTGGTTGTCGACCGGGTCGACCGACAGGCCAATGAGCTTCGCATGCCGCTTGGTGAACTCGGGCTCGATCTTCGCCATGTAGCCGAGCTCGGTCGTGCACACCGGCGTGAAGTCCTTGGGGTGCGAAAACAAGACGGCCCAGCCATCGCCAATCCACTCGTGGAACGCGACGCTGCCTTGAGTGGTCTTCGCGGTGAAATTCGGTGCGGTGTCGTTGATGCGAAGCGACATGGCGTGATCCTTCTTTGTCGGAGATACGGGCCAGGTTCGTAACGCTCGAATGGGGCAACCGTCAACAGGAGGCGAGCGGGGACGGGGGAGCGGGGACGGCGGACGGCGGACGGGGACGGGAACGGGGACAGCGGACGGGTGCGGGGACGGGGCGCAAATCCTGGCGCGGCGGCGCACGGCTTGCACTGGGCCGCGACATGTTCGCCAATGCATCACGTTTCGGTCGAGGATCGGCCAAACCGTGGACTTCCGTGCTCGGTCTCCTGTGTCTCGCGGTTATCACCCCGGTGCTCTTCACCGCAGGATGCAGCGCCGAATCCGAGTGCTCAGCTTGGGAACGCCGCTGCACGAGCACGGGTGCCATCGTGGAGTGCACGACTCATCCGGCCGGAACAGACGTCTCGCGCGACCCAGTCTCGGCGAGTCATCACAGCCGCAGCCCGAACACCTGGGAGTTGTTGGACTCGTGTGGCGCCGCAAACCTCTGCCAGACCGAGCCGGTCAAGGATTCGTACAACGTGATCAGGCAGGACGCGTTCTGCACGCTGTCGCCCACGCCCAATCCGCTGTGCGCGGGCACCAACGACTACGCCCTCACATGCGACGGAACGACATCGGTCGAGTGTCGACACGGCTTCGACATCCACGACAAGATTTGTTCGAGCTGCAGCGCAGTCGATGGTTGCAAGGGGTCGCTCAACGCCGCATGCACCACCACGAAGGACTGCGCGAGCGGCCTCGAGTGCCATGGCACGAGCTGCCAGATGACATGCGCCTGCGCCGACGGTGCGCGCTGCACGACATGCGACGTCGCCGACCGCGACACTGTGGGCCCCATGCGCGGCAAGACGTCTGTGTTCGTGTGCCAAGCTGGGTTGTGCGCAAGCAAGTTTCTGTGAGGTAATCCCTGCGGCTAGGTCGAGCACCCGTAGTAGAGCGCTGGTCCTACGACGTGAAGCGGTCCGTGGGGCGTGGCGAGGTCGAGTGTCACCGTGAACGTCGCCGAGAGGTCGCCGCAATTGATGCAGAGGTTGCTGGACTGACCCGCGGGGGTCGAGAGGGGGAAGGTCACAGTGTTCACTCCCGCGCGAACATCGAACGATCCTGTTCCGACCACCGCGACGTACGTTCCGCTCTTCGACCAGTCTGCGCGCCCGGCGATGACGATCGATGCAGAGGTCACCGTCCACGTCTCGTTGGTGGGCGACGAAAGTTTGAGCGCGAGATGCCCACCCCCGGCGCTGCTCGTGGACTTCGCGCGGCAATCACCGTTGAGCATTCCGTCGATCATCTCGACCGCTTCGGTGCTTGGGATTGTGCTTGCATCCGTACTGAGGGTTGAGCTTCCGCCTCCACAACTGCACGCTACGGCGAGTACGACGAAGACAGCGAGAACTCGCATGCGAAAGAGAATAGCACGCATGGCGCGACGTGGTTGAGGCGCGTCCCCGCTCCCGTCCGCCGTCGCCGTTCCCGTCCCCGGTCCCCGGTCCCCGTCCCCGGTCCCGTCGCCGTTGCCGTCGGTCAAGACCGCAGTGAGCTCTCGGGCTTCGTCTGCACGACGCCCGCGGGTCTCGCGGTTTGATCCTCGTCGTGGTCACTGGTGGGAAAGTAGACTCTGAAGCTCGTGCCTTTCCCAAGCTCGCTCTCGACATGGAGTGTGCCGCGATGTCCTCGCACGATGCCGTGAACCGCAGCCAGCCCCAGTCCGCGTCCGGTCGGTTTGGTGGTGAAGAATGGGTCGAACATCCGCTCGATGGTCTGGTGGGACATGCCACTGCCGGTGTCGACGACTTCCAAGCAAACATACTCACCAGGAGCTGCGGCGTGGTTTGCCATGAGAGCGATCGCTTCGGCGTCGAGCGCGCAATAGGAAGTGATCACCCGAACGACTCCCGGCTCCGTCATCGATTCGGCGGCATTGGTGACGAGGTTGAGGACCACCTGTCGTAGCTGAGTCGCGTCGAGCTCGGCGTGGGGTGTGGAAGCCGCGAGGTCCAGCTTGACGGCGACATCAGGCTGGATGTTCACCTCCAGCACCTGCACCATCTCGCGCACGAGTTCGTTGACGTCCGCGTCCTCGATGATGCAGTCGCCCTTCCCAGTGTACGCAAGCAGTTGCTTGCAAAGGTCAGCGGCCCTCCGCGACGTGATGACGATGTTGTTCACCGATTCGACGACCTCGGCCGAGTCGCCGGCGTCACGGAGCGCGAGCTGGGCATTGCCGATGATGGCGACGAGCAGGTTGTTGAAGTCGTGCGCGATGCCACCCGCCATCAACCCCAGACTCTCGAGCTTCTGGGTCTGAACCATCTTCCGCTCGAGCGCGCGCTGCTCGCTCAGATCCTCGAGCACGGCGTTGCTCCTCGAGAACCCACCCGTGTCGTCGTAGATGCCCTTGCCGCGAAGCCTGACTGGGATGACGGTCCCGCTCTTGTGAACAAACTCATACTCGACGTCACAATGTCCACACGCAAAGAACGCAGGCAGCACGACATCGCGCGCATAACGCCGACTGCTCTCGGTGAGAAAGTCGACCGACGGTCGCCCCACGACTTCGTCGCGCGTGTAGCCCAGCTTGGTGAGCCACATGTCGCTCACGTCTTCGATGTGACCCGTGGCGTTGATGCTGTGAAGCATCGCGGGAGTCTCTCGATAGCGCGAAACCATAAGCGGAGAGTACGACCTCTCTCGCGCGGTGGCGTGAGGATTCAAGCCGTCTGGATTCGGTCGCGAAAAAGAGCTGCTTTGTAAGTCTCAGCGGGGCAGCGGCCACGGACCGACGACAGGACGCAGCGACTACGAGTCTGCATGCAGACGTGCGTAAACCCCAGCAGTATGATCTACTGAACCTCGAGGTGAGTGCGTGGAGTCGCGTTTCGCTCCCAGTCCTTTGCTTTGTCGCCCAAACGTCATGATCGATCACGCGATGGGGACGGAGGCACGGCACGCGGACTGCACTGGTGAGTGCGCATGAACTCGCCGATGCGCCTCATGACCACGTCGCTCGTGATTCTCGCGTGTTTCGCGTGCGGCGGTGCGACCGCAGTTACCACCGACGCTGGTAACGTCGACGCCTCTCCAAGCTCGAACTGTCCCGACACGCTCCCACAACACGTGGCCTGCACGCGAGCCACCGGAGTCGGAGAACGCATTTGCTCCTACGGATCGATGGGGTGCTTCTGTGCTGGTGTGCAGAACGCGAGTGGTGCTTTCTCAGACGAGTGGATTTGCAAGATCCCCCGCTGTTACTACTCCGACGGCGGCACGCCAGCGGTCAATGCTCCTGTGGGAGGCACACCGTGCGACTCGACGAGCCCGGACGCAACGGTCAACGGCATCTGCGTCTACTCAGATTCGCCGCGTGTGATTTGCGTGTGCCGTGACTCCAAGTGGCAGTGCTGACGGGTGCGGGGACGGGAACCGGTGCGGGGACGGAAGCGGAAGTCTGGGCCGGAAGTCTGGGCCGGAAGCCGCGACTCGCCCCAGTCTATCGGCGGCCCATCGCGACGCGCACCAGCACGGGTGTCGCACCGACGAGCGCCCCAGCGACCATCCCAACGACTCCGCCAAGACCGGCGACAATGCAGCCCATCGATCCGGTGAGTCCCGCGATCACAGCGGCAGTCCCCAGGAAGCGCAGGCGATCGTCTTCGCGAAGCCGCTGGTTTCTCGCAACGATCAGTCCCGAGACCATTCCGCCGACGAAGCAGAGCGCCACCAGCGGCGAGCCCCACGCCGCGGTCAGACCCAGCGCGCGCGACCGAAGACGGGAGCGGGGACGGGAGCGGGAGCGGGGACGGCGGACGGGGACGGGAGCGGGAGCGGGAGCGGGGACGGGGACGGGAGCGGGAACGGCGGACGGGGACGGGAGCGGGGCGGGAGCGGGGACGGGAGCGGGGACAGGGACGGCGGACGGGGACGGGAACGGCCCGACTAGTTGGGGCAGTATCCGCCATCGATGATCAAGCAAAGCCCCTGGCACTGGTTGGAGCTGAAGGGCGGATAGCACCGCTCGACGAGTTCGAGCGCACCCAGGGTCACTCCACAACTTCCTATCCGACCTAGGGTCGGACACCCAGCGTCCCAGACCAGCGACGTCCCAGCCTCTGGGCTGCAGCCCGCGGACACATTGCCAGGATTCCAACCGCTCCCGACATACTCGAAACAAATCCCAGCGTCGTAGTGACAACTCGCAGCGGCCACGACATTGATCGCGCAAGGCGCGTCTGGCGCGTCGTCCGCTGCGTCGATGCCAGCGTCGGTCACGTTAACGTCCGGTCGCGCGGCGCTGTCAGCCACCAGAGTGTCTTTGCTCGAGTCGACGATCGTCGCGTCGACTCCGGCATCGGTGGACGACGACTCCGATCCTCCGCAAGCGATGGCCACCAAGATCAGAGCGTCCAAGGCGATCACGCGAGCGGAAGTCATGAACGGAGCGTACGCGATTCAACCGCGGCATCAAATCAACGCAAGTCGATCCCCCGGCACCCGTCCCCGTCCGCCGTCGCCGTCCCCGTCCGCCGTCCCCGCACCGGTCCCCGTCCCCGCCCCGTCCCCGCCCCCGCTCCGGTCCCCGTCCCTGTCCCCGCACCCGCTCCCGTCACTCTTCCGCGGCGAGCTTCTTCTCTTTCGCTTCGACCGCAGCGGCGAACAACCTCACGTACTGCACGGCGCTGCCGAGTGAGAAAAACAAACTCAAGTACACGAGGGCCTGGCCGACGTGAATCATGTCGACCGCGCCGAGATTGATGAACCCGTAATTGAGATGGTAGGGATACCCAAGCAGGAGTGCGATGATCCCGATCATCTGCAACGCCGTCTTCGCCTTGCCTTCCTCGCCGGCGGCAATGACGACTCCCTCGCTCGCTGCGATGCTCCGCAGCGCGGTCACACTGATGTCGCGCCCGAGCAGGACGATCACCACCCAGACGGGCATGCGGCCCATCTGCGTCATCCACACCAGAGTCGCCATCACGATGAGCTTGTCCGCGAGCGGATCGAGCAGCTTGCCGAGCACACTCACCACATTGAGTTTGCGCGCGAGGTAGCCATCCAACATGTCGGTCAGTGCTGCCACCGTGAACACAATCGAGGCCCAAAAGCCGCTCACTGGAGTGTCTTTGTCGAGCAGGTACAGACACAGCGGGATCATCACCACGCGCGCGCCTGTCAACAGGTTCGGGATGTTCAGCGCGTCTTCGGCGAGCGGTCGTCGCTTGCGTGCTTTGGCCATCTCAGCGCCCACTCATGAGCAGCGTGCCGTCGCCCGTGAAGCTGACCAGTCCTCGTTGACCCGAAGGTGACTCACTGGGAGCGAGCGCGCGGGGAAGCAAGCGACCAGTCCAGCCAACGATCGATTCTCGACGAAGCGCTGCGCTCGCCTTCGACGCCACATCGATGACGACCAGAGGATCGAGAAGCTCGAGCACGATGACGCCTTGTCCCTTGAGCTGGGCAAAGGGCAACGTCTCGCCTTCTCCAAACCCCAGCCTTCCGTTCTCGAAGGTGAGACGCAGGTCGAAACCAAGTACGTATTCTTCACGCACGAAAGCGACATCGCCATCCAGCTTGAGAGGCAGCAGTCGATGGGCGGGTCGCGGTCCGAGCACCAGTGTGCCTGTGGACTTCATGCGAACGAGCGCCGCGCCCAGGCCACCAAAAGGTTCGTGAGAGACTGCGCGTGATTGGCGTTCGAGCACTCGGGTCGCCAGAGTTCCGGTGTAGCCGCGCAACGCATCGAGGCGACCTGCGAACAACTCCGTGTCGTCGTCTCCAGGCACCACCACGACCAGACCCGAAGCATGTTGACTGATCATCTCGCCCGCGACGGGTGACAATCGGGCGTCTTTTGCGGCCAACGAGAACAATCGCGCCGCGCGCATCGGCGAAGGTGCTGGGGCGGTTGTGGTTGCGGGTGCACGCACTTCGCGTTCACGTTCACGTTCGAGTGGGAAGGGGGGAGGTCGCTCCGACATCGAGCGAGTCTTCACGGCCTCGCCCAGTTCGACCGCGCGCCACGTGCCACTCTCGGAGCGACGCAGCGCAGGCTCAGCGAGCGCGAAGGAGAGCTCTCCACTGTCGAGTTCTTGAAAGGCGACCGCGGCCGTCTTACGAATCTCCATCGACTCTTCGTCGCTCTGGTGCTGCGCCTCTGCTTGCGCGGCGCTCGGTGGCACCATGCTCTGCGAAGCGACGCGACGCACCGCCAGACGCTTGGCCATCGCAGCGTGCCCCGCGCGCTCGAACGACTCCTCGGCCTTCTCGAGATCGCCCAGTCTCTCATACGCCAGACCCAAGTATCCCCACGCGCGCTTGTGTTCAGGCACCGAGGCGACGACCTCTTCGAGTGTCGCGCGCGCGTTCTGGGACTGACCCGTCTTCAGGTAGCAGAGGGCGAGATTGATCATCAGCGCGGTGTCGTGCGGCACCTCTTTGCGCAGCTGCTCGTAGATCTGGATCGAGCGCGGATACAGTCCGATCCTGAAGTACACGAACGCGAGAAGGTCTTGCCCCTTGGCGTCTCGTGGTTGCAAGAGGAGCGCGGCTTCGAGTTCTTCTTTGGCCTCGAGGACGCGGTTGTCTTGGAGCAACTCACTGCCGCGATACAGATGGAACAAGAAGTCTTCGCTCGAAACTTCGCGCGCCGACTCCGTGGGCCCTTGGCCCAGATTCCGTTTGTCGCCGTCCTGCATCCAGCGCGCATGGTAGCCGAGTGAGCGAATCCGACGCGAAAAACGCGCATGACGGCGCGCCTCCGGCTTCGCGGGAGCGTGGTGTGCACGAGAATGCGCTACCAAGAGCGTCGTGAGCCTGTCTGAGTCTGCATCGAGCGTGCGGCGCGTGTTCGACGTCGCCATCGTCGGAGGGGGTCCCGCGGGGTCGAGCACCGCTCTTCATCTGGTACGCGCGTGCGGCATCGACGCTTCGCGCATCGTCATCCTCGATCGACAGAAGCATCCACGTGACAAGCCATGTGGCGGCGCGGTGAGTTCGTGGGGACTCGCTGCGCTTCAGAAGCTCGGCATCGCATGCGACGTGCCTCTGCGACCGATGCGCGGCGTGCGTCTACTCGAAGGAGACATCGAGGGCATCACACGCGCCGACATGGGCGTCATCATTCGACGCGACGAATTCGACGCGCGTCTTCTCGAGATCGCTCGCGCCGATGGTGTCGCGGTGCGAGACGGAGACGGCCTCGTTGATCTCACACCCACTCACGACGGATGGTCGATCGTCACCACCCATGGCACGCTCGACGCCAAGCTCGTCTGCGCCTGCGACGGGGCAGGCAGCACAGTACGCAAGCGACTGGGGTTGCACGAGCCGGCCAGAAAAGGCCACCTCTACGTCACCGACACACGACCCACGTCTCTCGACCGCCGCGCGCTCGAAGGTCTCTGCGAGTTCGACTTCACGCCAGTCGCCGATGGCGTCGAGGGCTACTACTGGGACTTTCCTACTCCCAAGAATGGCGAGACTTGGATCAACCGCGGCATCTACCACGCGAACCTTGGACAGGCGCGCGGGCACGAAGTGAAGGCGTCCTTGTCTCGCTCGCTCGAGCGCCGAGGCATCGCGCTGAAAGACGTCGTGCTGCGACCCTTTTCGACGCGACCTCTGGTGCCGAGCACTGTGTTCATCCATCGCAACGTCCTTCTGGTCGGAGAAGCCGCGGGCATCGATCGCGCAACAGGCGAGGGGATCGCGCAAGCCATCCTCTATGGAGAGATCGCCGCACGCCACGTGTCGCGCGCGCTGCTCGGAGGTGACACGCGAGGCTACGCAGACGAACTCCGCGCCTCTCGACTCGTTCGACACTTGCGTCAAAGCGCATGGCTCGCCAATCACGCGTTCGCATCGCGCGGAGAGTCACTGCGCAAACTGCTGTTGCGCTCAGCGCACGCGCGCGAAGCGGGAGTTCGTTGGTACCGAGGCGACGCGCTCGACTTCCGCACGCAAGCACGCCTCGGCATGCAGTTGCTCGCGGAGCTGGCAACAGGCCGCTAGACGGAGACGGGCACAGGAAGCGGGACCGGGACGGGAGCGGGGGACGGCGACGGGCGACGGCGACCGGCGAGGACCAGGGTGCTACG
>JAYVXK010000102.1:0-2602 GCA_043785265.1 Myxococcales bacterium
TGGGTCTCGTGCCACCCGTCGCCGCGCTGCCGACTGCGCCTGTCAAACCCGCAGGGCCGAGCATGGGATCGATCTTCGCCAACGCTCAGCAGACCAGCAAAGAAGTTCCGTGGGCCAACATGCAATACAAGCAGGTCGCTACCCTGACTTGCGTGCATTGCGGTGGCCCACAAGAAACGCCACTCGATTTCATGTGCAAGTTTTGTCGTCGCCCCATCGCGGGCACGACCAAAAAAACGTGACTGAAAGGATCCGACAATGATGACGCCCGCTCAACAGCAGATTGTCACGCAGTACAGCCAGTTTTTGCAGCAGATAGGAGCGCAGCTCCAACAGTTGATGGCCGAAGCTGGTGCTGGTTGTCAGCAGATGATCGCGCAAAACGTGGCCGATCCGATGCCGTTGTCGAATGCGCTTGGCGCTATCGGGCAGCAAGCCGGAGCCTTGCGACGCAAGAGTGACGACTCGTTCTCGGAATTTTATGATCGCGTGTGCGAGGCAGGCAAAGGCGAGCCGGCCTATTCGTACATGAAAAAAGCGCAGCGCGATTTCGATCTCTGGGCAGAAGAGACCTGGGCGAAGTTCGAACTGCAGCAGCACGTGGACCAGTACCGAGCGATGTGGCCCAAGGTTCAAGAGGCGATGGCGAAGCCGCTTCCGTGCAATCGGTGTGGTGCGCCGTTGACGCGCGCGACGCCGCACAAACCAGAGACCGTGAACTGCGCCGCGTGTCGGAGCGCGAATCAAGTGGTGCCGGAGATGGTCGTCGGCGTTTATTACTCGGGCATGCCGCATCGGTTCGCGGAGCAAGCGTCGATCGACAAGTATTGGGCCATTCAGAAGTTCAAAGGCGAATGGGAATCGTATCGCGAGGCCGAATATGCAGCCGATCGCGACCGACCCGATGAACCGCTCGAGCGCCTCAAGCAACTCGAGACGATGGAGCGCGACTACTGGACGACCTACGCCGACACGAAAACCAACTACGAGGGGGGCACACCAGCGCAAGCCAAAGAGTTGGTCGAAGCGCGGATGAAGCAGTCGTTTTACGACGGGATGAACTTGAACGACGTCTGGCGAAACGCTCACGGCATGCAGTCAGTCTCGGCGCAGGTGTCGGTGCCGGCGCACTTGGAGAACGTGGATGAGTGGGGGCCGATCAACCCGCATCAGAATCCGAACGCGGTCGAGGACAACTTGGTGCACGACCAGTTGCTCAATGAGTGTCTGCGAGATCCTCCGCGTCACGAGGCGATGCTCAAAGCGCTCGGTTATCGCGATGCAGTTCAGCGCGCGATGACCGCAAAGACCTTCAACAAGTACTACGCCGACTACTTGATGAGCGACGCGGGCATTCAACTGATGACCAAGTCTGCGATGCGCGCGATGAATGAGCGCGCGAAATACGCTGCAGCAGCAGGGGCGGCGAGCGGTCTGCTCGATCCGATCGAAGGCGTGGCGCTGTCGGTTTACGCGAACCTCCAAGCCAAGCAAGCGACCGCCAAGCCCGAAGAGTTCACGCAACTGCTCGCGCAAAACGAGATGGACATGGCCAAGTGGGATCGCGTGTCCAAAGGTTGGATCGACAAGATGTCGAAAGACACGACAGGCGCAGTCGCGACTGAATACTCGAAAGCGTTCATGGGCGCAGGACAAGGCCAATATGGCGCAGCGGGTGCGGCGACCGCGCAAGCGATGGGCGATGGCGTGTTTGGTGCTGTTGCGGGTGCCGAGCCGATGAGCTTCGAGAAGTATTGCGAAGTCAGCGGCGCGATGGCCGCGTGGAGCAAGCAAGGCAAAGACATCAGCGCTGGACTCGACAAGCACTTCAAGATGACCGCGATGGACGTCTCGAATGTGAGCATGTTCTGGTCGCAGAAGATGATGGCCGACATGAGCATGTTCCAAAAGCAGAGTGATCTGTCGAGTCACTACGAGCAGCAGTACTTGCAGATGCCGTAGGTCCGCGTCGTCCCCGTCCCCCGCCCGTCCTCGACATGATATGTCGGGGACGTGAATCCGTTCATCCCTACTCTCGCGTTCGCGCTTCCGATCTTTGCTGCGGGTCAAGCCATGACTCCGCCGTTGCCCATCGCGATGTCGGCGACACTTGCTCCTCCAGTGTTCCCGCTCACGGTCGACAAGCTCGACAACGGGCTCACTGTGGTGACAGTTCCAACAGGACCATCGGGCACTGTTGCGTTCTTCACGCTGGTGATGGCCGGATCGCGCGATGAAGTGGAGAGCGGAAAAAGCGGGTACGCGCATCTGTTCGAGCACTTGATGTTTCGCGGCACCAAGAACATCCCCGCCGCGGACTACGAGAAGAAGATGCAGGCGCTCGGCAGCGACAACAACGCATTCACGACCGACGACTTCACGCTCTATGTGCCGCTCATTCCGAAAGACTCTCTCGCCGACTTGATCCCCATCGAAGCCGATCGCTTCATGCACCTCGACGTGGCAGCGAACGCCTACAAAGACGAAACAGGCGCGGTGCTGGGTGAGTACAACAAAGACTTCTCCAATCCCTATTGGGCGATGGACGAAGCCATGCGCGAAGTCGCGTTCACCAAGCACACGTACGGACACACCACGATCG
>JAYVXK010000103.1:0-8601 GCA_043785265.1 Myxococcales bacterium
CGGCGATCGGCGTCGGCTTCGGACAGAAACTTGGTCAGCGTCAGACCCTTTCGCGGAGCGGGGCGAAACCCCACTTCGGCACCATGCCGCTATAGTCTAGCTGATCTCAAGGGCGACGGAACAAACTTAGGGTCAGAACGACCCTGCGAGACCACCCACACCGCCCCCTGAAGTCACGGTGAAAGTGGGCTGCACATGAGCCGTCTCTTTCTTTGGCGAGGACCACTGCGTCAAAAAGATCCCGATGACACCCGTGATGACTCCCAACCCAGCGGTCACGCCAATTAGGACATTGGTACGAAGCTGCGCGTTTCTGCCGGTTTGATAGGCAGGGCAACTCTCACCGAGTCCGGCGCACTGCGTCTTGACGGCTTGTGTACCGGGGTTGTTCACCGTGTCGATTCCCGACCAAATCAAGACACCACCTGAGACCGCCGTCAGTCCAAATCCGACGAAAAAGAGCGCTGGACCCAATGGCTTGGTAGCTGGCGGAGGCGTTGGGGGCGCCACGACACCGCTTCCGGGGACTGGTGGCACGCCGACGTCGGGTGGCGGTGCGACGGGCATCGGCGGTGCGGTCAGCGTGAAGTCTTGCTTGCTGCTCGGCTTGCCTTCGATCTTCAACTCTTTCGAGCGATCGCCCGACCAACTGACGATCAGCGTGTGTGGGCCCGGCTCGAAGTACAGACTGAGTTTCGTGGCGTCTTCGAGAGACACGACATGACTGTCGGCTGCGACGCCGCACTCCGGATCGCACATCACGGTCACCTTGTGCAGCTTTGCGTCGGCGTCCGCGAGAGTCTCTTTGACAGTCGACATGGTCGCGGCATCGTCGCTGTATTTCGTCTGCGCGAGCGCGGCGAGCGTGGCAGCCCGCGAGAGTTGTCCTGCCTGTCTGCGCGCGCGAATCGCGTTGCGAAGCGTCTGTGCGTTGGGCGCGTCGTGGTAGGCGTTTTCGAAGTGAATCGCGGCCTCTTCGAACTTGTTGTCCGTGTAAGCGCGACGACCCGCGTCGTATTCGGCCGCTGCAGACTTGATACGCTCTGCGCTCTGCGCGTGCGCTCGCCCAGCCAACGAAAGCAAGAGCGCGAGCGTCGCAGCCGTGCCGAGCGCTCGAGAATACGAACTGCGCATGGAGAGCCTCACGGGCACATTGTACGGCAAGCGAGCGCGTTTTTGGTAACCTTGATCACGTGACGCGTGATGCAACGGGGCCATAGCGAAGCAGTCCTGTGCGCGATACACTGAAGCCCCTTATGCGAACGAAGCCCCTTCTTCTTTTCTTGATTGCGTGCTCCTCGGCTGCGGCGATCGCGACGTGGCAAGGTTGCAGCATCTACACCTCGTCGCTGCTGTTGCCGGGTGATGCGTCAGCGGATAGCGCCGGCGAAGCGAGCACGGACAGCGGTGATGGTTGCGGTCACGCTCATTGGCCTCAGCGGCCTGCTGCAGATGACCCTGGCGGCGGGAACTACTCCTTTTGGAACGCGCTCTCTTCGCTCGACTTCGGTGTCCGCGACGGTGGTGCGAAGCCTCCCGTCATGGGCTTCGACGTCGATGGGGTCTGCACCTGCATTGGCACTCCGCCGGGTCCTGAATCCTGCAAGCCTGGTCCGACCGCAAAGTCGCACTGCGATGACCCTGGTGGCATCGACAATCAAGGCGAACAACTCATCGTTGCGTTCGCGGCATACAACGGCTTCTTCGATCAAGCCTTCATCAACCAGAGACTCGCGAATGGCTACTATGGCGCCCTGATTCGCATT
Source organism: Myxococcales bacterium (assembly GCA_043785265.1). Classification (GTDB taxonomy): domain Bacteria; phylum Myxococcota_A; class Polyangia; order Polyangiales; family Polyangiaceae; genus JANYHY01. The sequence continues at coordinate 1,767 of JAYVXK010000103.1, forward strand.
CGCAACTACAACGGGTTGCCGAACGACGCGCAGGTCGAAGTCTCGGTGTATTCGTCGAACGGCACTCAAGGGATTCAGTTTGGCTCGCCGTCATTTCCGATCGGTGATGGCAACGACGTGTGGACCATCGACCCGAACTCATTGCTCGGCGGTATCATCCCTGATGGCGGCGACCCCATCCCGCGCGATGCCGTCGACCCAAACGCCTACGTGACGAACGGCACGCTCGTCGCGAATCTCAACGTTCCCCTCTCGGTCGGCGCTGGCAATGGCGAAGGGACAGTGACGGTCGACCTGAGCGGGAGTGTCGTCACTGGCAAGCTCGTCGCGTCGGGCAATAGCTTTCGCATCGACAAGGGGCTCATGGCAGGGCGATGGAGCGCTCGCAAGATGCTCACCGGTCTCAAGGTGCTCTACGACCCGCTCGACACGACCCAACATCTTTGCGGCACGGACCCCGTGTATCAAGGTCTGCGGCAAGTCGTCTGCAAGTACCCTGACGTGACGAGCAACGTTCAAGAAGACGGCAAGAACGCGCCATGCGACGCGATCTCCATCGGCTTCGCGTTCCAGAGCGGCCCCGCCAAGTACGGACCCACGTTTGCTCGCGCAGATTCGGGACAGCCGTGCGGCGCGCAATGGGATGACTCCTGCCCCCAATGATCACCGTGCGTCGTCTGGTCGTCGCGTTGCTTTTCGTCCCAGTGACCATTTGGGGCGCTTGCGCGATCTACGACACGACGTTGCTCCTTCCATCAGACGCGGGCATCGATGCCAGTGTCGAAGCAGGTCCTGACGCCAGCGACCCCTGCCAACATGCGTTCCCTCCGCCTCGGCCCAACGCAGATGATCCAGACGGCGGCGACTTCGAGTTCACGGTCGCTGTCACCAGCTTGGATCTCGGACTCGATGCGGGTGCTGCGTTCAGCTTCGATCTCGATCGCGTCTGTACGTGTCCAGGACCCGAGTCGTGCAAACCCGTCGCGAACGCACCGAACCATTGCGACGATCCGCAAGGACGAGACAACTCGGGCGGCGCACTGATCGCGAAGTTCGCAGGACTCTCGGACTCGTTCAGTCCGACCAAGCTCAATGACTCCGTGCAAAAAGGCCGCGGCGGATTGCTCTTTCGACTCAGACACTACAACGGTCTGCCGAACGATCGCAGTGTCGAGGTTGGCATCTTCTCATCGAATGGCACCATGGGACCCGACGGCGGAACGTCCAATGTGGTGCCCAAACACGATGGCAATGACGATTGGTCGTCGAGCCCAGGGTCGCTCCTCGGTGGCGGTGGTCCGCCGTTCGTTCCGAACTTCGTCGACATCAACGGATACGTCAGCGGCGGTGTGTTCGTCGCGAACGCCGACTTCCCTTTCCGGTTCAGCGGCGCGCTCTCCAGCGCGTCATTCACTCTGCACGGCACTTCGCTCGTCGCCACAGTCGAGCCGGTCGGACAGACATTCGTCCTTCATCAGGGCAGATTTGCCGGTCGGTGGAGTTCGCGCGAACTGCTCACATCGCTCGCGATCGTGAAGGACCCCATCAGCCCGGGGAAATTCCTCTGCGGCAGTGACGTCACCTATCAAGACGTCAAGGTGCAGATCTGCAAGGCGGCGGACCTCTCGAGCAACTTGCTCGCGGATTTCGGCGCGCCGTGCGATGCGCTGTCGATCGCATTTGGCTTCGATACCGAGCCAGCCCGTTTGTCTGGGGTGATTCCAGACGGTCCGAGCTCCTCACCTTGCGGCGCGACCTACACCGATCAATGCCAGTGACGCTCGCGAAGAGTCAGGTCATCTCGAGAAAGAGGCGATCTGGATTTTCGAGGTAGTCGATGATGTCGTAAGCGAACGCCGCGCCGACGTGACCATCGACGATGCGATGATCGAACGAGAGCGAGAGAAGCATCACGTCGCCGATGACGATCTGTCCGTCTTTGACGACCGGCCGCTGCTTCATGCGGTGCACTCCGAGGATGCCCACTTCTGGAAAGTTGATGATGGGCGTCGCGAAGAGTCCCCCGTCTGCGCCGAGCGAAGTGATCGTGAATGTCGAACCACTCAAGTCGGCTGGCTTGGACTTTCCGGCTCGTGCCTCGGTGCCAAGTCGATCGATCTCGCGAGCGATTTCGAGCAGATTTTTGCGGTCTGCGTCTTTGACGACCGGCACCATGAGACCCGCATCGGTGGACGCTGCGATGCCGATGTTGAAGTACTTGCGATAGACGAGTTCGTTGGTCGTCTCGTCGAGCGCCGAGTTGAGCACGGGTCGCTTCTTGAGCGCTCCCACGACAGCCTTCACGATGAACGGCAAAAACGTGAGCTTGACGCCTTCGGCGAGCGCGGGCGCTTTGAGTCTCTCGCGAAGTGCCTTGAGCGCAGTCACGTCGCACTCTTCGACGAACGTGAAGTGCGCTGCGGTATGGACCGACTGCGACATCTTCGTCGCGATTTTTCGTCGCATCCCCGCGAACGGAACGCGCTCTTCGAGAGCCGACTGTGCCTGCGATGGAGCCGTGATCGCGACCGCTGCGTGACTGCGTGTTTGCGGTTGTGGCGACTGCGCGGTCGACGTCGATGTCGCGTGCGCTGGCTCCGCTCCACGAGAAAACGCAACGACGTCGTCCTTGGTGACGCGACCTTGCACGCCTGATGGCGGGACCCGCTTGAGATCGACACCAAGCTCGCGCGCGGCCTTGCGCGTGGAGGGTGTCGCGAGAGGCTTCTCGTTGAAGTAGGTCTGCGCGCTCGCGCCCATCGAAGCTGCGACGATGGGTGTTGCGACTTTTCGTGCGCCCATTCCAGGCAAGTTTTCTTTGATGTCTCCGACGGCGGTCGCGGCGGGGCCGTCGTCCTTTTTGGTCCCATTCGTGTGGGCATTGGCGGGGGCTGCTGCGCTTGCAGTCGGATCGAGATCGAACACGACGAGCACCGAGTGAACGGCGACGACCTGTCCGACCTTGCCGCCGAGCTTGGCGATTCTGCCCGTGCGCGGCGAAGCGATGGTGACGGTGGCCTTGTCGGTCATGACTTCGACCATGGGCTGATCGTCTTTGACGAGGTCTCCCTCTTTGACGAGCCAGCTGACGATCTCGCCTTCAGTGACGCCTTCGCCGATGTCCGGCAGCTTGAATTCCCAGAGTGCCATGTGCCTTCCTAGTAACTCGCGGTTTCGACGATCGCCGGCAAGATGCGATGGGCAAGCGGGAGATATTCGTTCTCGAGTGTGTACGGAAACGGCGTATCGAAGCCAGTCACGCGCACAGGCGGCGCTTCGAGATGCAGGAACGCCTTCTCGTTGATGAGCGCCACGATCTCGCCGCCGAAGCCGCAGGTCTTGGGTGCCTCGTGTACGACGACCACGCGACCGGTCTTTTTGACGCTCGCGATGACCGTGTCGATGTCGATCGGCCAGAGCGTGCGCAGATCGATCACCTCGCACTCGATGCCCTTCTCGGCCGCTTGCTCGGCAGCCGCGAGCGCCTCGTAGAGCATCGCGCCCCATGCGATCACGGTGACGTGTGAGCCTTCGCGTGTGATCGCCGCCTTGCCGATCGGCACGACGTAGTCATGGTCGGGTACGTCGCCTTTTGCGGCGCGATAGATGCGCTTCGGCTCGAAGAACATCACCGGATCAGGATCGCGAATCGAGGCCAAAAGTAGGCCTTTTGCGTCGTGCGGATTCGAGGGACACACCACCTTGAGACCCGCGACGTGGATGAACTGACTCTCAGGCGACTGCGAGTGATAGTGCCCGCCGCGAATGCCGCCGCCGACTGGTGTGCGAATGACGAGCTTGCTCGGATACTCGCCGCCTGATCGATAACGAAACTTCGCCAGCTCGCTGACGATCTGATCGTACGCAGGGAAGATGAAGTCCGAGAACTGAATCTCGGGCACTGGCACGAGACCATAGAGCGCCATCCCGATCGCGCAGCCGATGATGCCGCCTTCGCTCAAGGGTGTGTCGATGACGCGGTCGTCGCCGAACTCGTCGAAGAGCCCCTGGGTCACGCGAAACACACCGCCGACTTTGCCAACGTCCTCGCCGAGAATGACGACGCGATCGTCACGCTTCATCTCGTGACGAAGCGCGCTGTTGATCGCCTGGACCATGTTCATCTGAGTCATGAGTGAGATCTCTCTAAGCCGGGTTGGTTGGGTTTCAATGGCCTTTGGCGCGAGGACCGCGAAGGAGTGCATCGCGCTGCTCGCGGAGGTGCCACGGCAGCTCTGCGAAGACGTCGTCGAACATCGACTCGAGTGACGGAAGTGCCTTCTTTTCAGCCACGGCGACGGCGTCTTTGATGCGCGTCTCGAGCAGGGCTTCGAGTTCGGATTGGCGTGTGTCGTTCCACAGAGAACGCGACGCGAGGTGCTTGCGCAGGCGCAGGAGCGGATCGCGTTTCTTCCACGCCTCGACGACTTCGTCTTTGCGATACGCCTTGGGATCGTCGCTCGTCGAGTGACCACTCAGGCGATACGTCATCGCTTCGATGATGACAGGACCCTTGCCGCTCGACGTGAACGCGAGTGCGTCTTTTGTGGCCTTCATGACAGCGAAGAGGTCGTTGCCGTCGCATCGAATGCCGGGGATGCCATACGCGATGCCTTTTTCGGCGAAGGTGTGGCTCGCAGTCTGACGCTCGACCGGCACACTGATCGCCCAGCCGTTGTTGCGGCAGAAGAGGATGGTGGGCGTCTTGAAGACACCCGCGAAGTTCATCCCGTTGTGAAACTCATTGGAGCTGGTCGCGCCCTCGCCGAAGTAGACGAGCGTGACGAGATCGTCTTTTTTGATTTTGGCGGCCCAAGCAAAGCCGACTGCTTGCGTGATCTGCGTGCCGATGGGCGAACTCACCGAGCCGAACTTGGCGGCGCGACACGTGTAGTGATCCGGCATCTGCCGGCCTTTTGCGGGGTCGTCTGCGTTGCCGAACATGTTGTCGATGTACGCCTGCAACTCCATGCCGCGCCAAAGGGCTGCGCCGAATTCGCGGTAACAAGGGAACAGCCAGTCCTGCGGGCGCATCGCGGCGGCAGAACCAAGGATGGCGGCCTCTTCGCCGAGAGAGCCGATGTGAAAGCCGATGCGACCCTGGCGTTGCAGCGTGACGAGTCGCTCGTCGAGGATCCGCACGAACACCATGTGCTGATAAATGGCGACGATGCGATCGGGTGACTCTTTCGGATCGGTCGCTGGGTCGAGCGAGCCGTCGTCGCGCAAGACGCGGATCACGTCGCTCTCATTGACGTCCAGCGAGGGTGTGTGACTCGCTGCGGCGACCGGCTGATTGGGTGTGAGTTGGGCCATGGGAAAGGGCCGCACGATACTCGCGCATGCGACAGAAGGGTGGTGTTTTTCGTCGATACCGGCGCGATCCTCGTCACCTCACGCGGAGTACGGCTCCTCGTCGCGCCGCGAGTGATACGATGGCGGGTCGCGAGTTGCTGGTGCCGAGCGAGATCCAGGTTTTCGAAACGGGGGAGAGTCATGAATCGAAGTCTAGGTTGGGTCGTTGGGTTCCTCGGCGTGCTTGGCGCAGTGAGCTGCGGTGCGAGAGACACAAACAACACCGAGAGTGTCGACGCGAGCACGTCCGTACCTTCCTATGTGCCGACTTCAGAGCAACAGGTGCGCGCAGCCTATGTTTCTGCCAGACAGTCCGAAGAGGCAACAGACCCAGCCGATGCATTTCGTCAGACTGGGAACGCGATGGAATCTGTCCATCCAGAGTCGCAGTTGCGAGCGCAAGTGACTGAGGATGGAGTCACAGTGTCGAGAGTGGGAGAACCCTGGAGCGCGACCTTCCATACGTCGAGCGTAGGGTGTCATCCTGAGCGAAGCGAAGGATCCCCGGTGGATCCTTCGGCCGTCGGCCTCAGGATGACAGGGGCGACGAATCGTGTGCAGGTCGACAAGCAACACTTCACCGAGTGGTACACCCAGGGCACCCTCGGGCTGGAACAAGGCTAGACACTCCACGACAATCCGTGTGCAACCGGACAACTCGAAATCGGGCTGAAAGTCGCTGGTCTGGCAGTCGCCAATGGGAAGAACGGACTCGAACTGCGCGACGAGACTGGGCAGGTCTTGGTGCACTACACGGATGCATGGGCACGCGACGCGAAGGGAAGGCCTCTAGAGACCACGATGAGTGCGCGCAATGGCGCCATCGCGATTCATGTCGACACTCGCGGGGCTACCTTCCCAGTGGAAGTCGACCCCCTCGCTTGGCTCGAGCAGCAAAAGCTCACCGCCAGCGACGGCGCTGCCTTCGACGCGTTCGGCTGGTCGGTGGCCGTGTCCGGCGGCACTGCCGTCGTAGGGGCTTCCTTCAAGAAAGTCGGTTCCAACGGCCAGCAAGGTGGCGCCTACGTGTTCGTGCAAAGCGGCAACACCTGGTCTCAAACGCAAACACTCACCGCAAGCGACGGCGCGGCTGGCGACTACTTCGGCACTTCGGTGGCCATGTCGGGCGGCACTGCAGTCGTGGGGGCTTACCAAAAGACTGTCGGTTCCAACACCACTCAAGGGGCCGCCTACGTGTTCGTGCAAAGCGGCAACACCTGGGCTCAAACTCAAATACTCACCGCCAGCGACGGCGCGGCGGGCGACTACTTCGGCACCTCGGTGGCCGTGTCCGGCGGCACTGCTGTCGTGGGGGCTTACCGCAAGACTGTCGGGTCCAACACGCAGCAAGGGGCCGCCTATGTGTTCGTACAAAGCGGCAGCACCTGGCCTCAAACGCAAAAACTCACCGCGAGCGACGGCGCAGCCAACGACAACTTCGGCGGCTCGGTGGCCGTGTCCGGCGGCACTGCAGTCGTGG
>JAYVXK010000104.1:0-2595 GCA_043785265.1 Myxococcales bacterium
GCCGACGGGGATGCGCACGTCGACCATGCCTCGCACGAAGCCATAAGCCACACTGGGCAATTCGGGGTCGATGGTGGTGGCGTCGGTGAAGCGAAACAACTCGAGTCCGTAGCCCGCAGACATGCCGACCAAGAGGGGTCGCTCCTTGTTGCCAAGTCGCACGCGAACGTTCGCGCCAACGTCGTAGCGTGACCACGAAGTGCCTACCGCGGAGCCGTTGCGCGTCGCCGAGCCGAGCCCTACCGCGCTCATGTAGTCGCCATAAAAACCCAAGTCGCGCATCACGGGTGTATCGGCAAATGGGTGCAGCGACATCGTCACGGCGAGCATCGGTGCTGCGTCCACGTCATACGGGCGCAGATTGGTGGTCAGCGCGTCGCGGTAATAGAAGTGTCGCGAGCCCAGCGCGAAACCACACGACAGCTCTGCAGCCGATCGCGTCGGGTCGCCTATCGTGCGCGACAAGGGAGCATCGGGGCTGGCAGCCACAGGCTGAGCGGGAGACTCGGCTGGAGCCACTGCGATGGCGACCGGAGGTAGGGGCGCAGGTGTGATCGCCGACAGCGGCGCGTCGAGCGCTGCGGCCAGCTTCTTTGCGTCTGCAGGCCCAGCCGTCAGCGGGAGAGTCACATGTGTATCGAGTGCAGGTGCAGCATCGCGCGCAGGATCGATCACGACCAAGATCACACGACGTGTCTTGCCCGCGCGGTCGACGGTCGCGAGGATGACGGCCTGATCGTTGTCTGCAGCCGCCGCACGCCGCACGCGTCCAAAGAGCTCCGCGCGGTCCTTGCTCTTCAGCGCTTTGCCGATCGCTCCGTGCTGACCTTGAGCCTGCAGCGCGGAATCGAAATCGGCGGCTTCGCTAACCGTCCAGCCAGCGGGAAGCGAACTCGAGAGATCCAGTTTGCCGTCGACGACGATCGCCACACGCCCGCCAGCCCACGCAGACTGCGTGACCAACAGGACCATGGCCATGATCGCCAACCACCTCATCGCCGCTAGCGTCGCCGCGCCTCGCTCTCGCTGCAAGGAGAAGCGCAATGCCGGCAGTTTCATGCCGTTTGCTCGTTCAAGGCAAGTCGCATGGCCCCGCGCACACGGAGACTACTTTGCCATTGGGTTTGCAGAATTGGTTGATCTGATCGAGCGCCTTTGGACTCGCCCATACCGAGTCGTGTGCGCCGTTGTCTTTTGGCAGCGCCGTGTTGTCGACAGGCGGTAAGGGCGTCTTGTGTGAGTTCCATTGCGTGTACGCAGAGTCGAGCGGTGCGTTCGCGATGGTGAGCCCTGGCACCGCCTCGGACAGATCGAAGCCCGAGAGGCCCATCGTGCGCGCAAGCACGCGCGTCGACACATTGGTCACCTGTGCATCACCGATCGACTCCTGCACCAAGATTCGCTTTGCCGGAACCCCGGGCAGCGGAGAGGCGAGCAGATGCGGAGCAAAGGTCGCCGGATCCGTGTAGTCCCACTCCGACTGCGACGCCGCCATCGCCACCTGACGATCGGCGAGGTCGGGCAAAAGCAGAGAAAGCAATTTGCCGAACTGCCCAAGATCCGCAGAGCGATAAATCATGAGCGACCATTCGCTCCCCGGCACGTTGAGAACTCCTCGTACGATGTCGGGCGTCAAACCCATGAACGTAGTGCCCTGAATGCCGCCGTTCGACACGCCAAAGTAATAAACCTCTTTGCCGTCGCTCACGGGTTTGCCGTTCACCGCAAACGCGGGATCGTCTTTCATCTTGGTGAGGAAGGTTCGCGTCATGGTGAGCGCGTTGAGCTGCGCTTGCTGCAGGCGATCGGTGATGACGTAGATGTTGTTCAAGTCGGTCGTGAGGAGATCCGGCAGCGTCTTGATGTCGCCCGAAGAAAGTCCGATCCAATCGGTGCCGACAAAAACGGTGCAAAGCCGATCCCCCGATGCCTGGGCTGCGGCGCTCGAGAGCGTGTCGCGCGCGTTGCCGAAGAGGCCGTGACCAAACACGACGACAGGAAGGGGCGAGACTGCCGTCTGCGCGCACTTGGGGATGGTGATCGTGACAGGGAAGTCGACCACCGCACGCACCGCGGGTTTTCCGTCGGCGCCGAAGTTCATCGTGGTCTTCCCAGTGTCATCCAAGAGGTAGGAAGGTGCTTTTACGGTGGCGTCGATGAGTGTCAGCATGTGCCCGTCGGTGCCCGCGGTCGACTTGACAATCGTGTAACCGAGCTTGCCTTGATCGAGCATCGAGAACGCCGTGTCGCGCATCTGCACGAGGTGACCGGTCGCGGTCTCGTCAGACGCGGTCACCACATCCCAAGTCAGAGAGAGCGCGCGCCGCTCGATCCCCGCTTTGGTCAGCGCAGCGAAGATCTCGTCGTAGCGCGGCTTGATCGCGGTGAGCGCTTGCGACAGCACGGTGCGATCCCGCAGCGCGACAAAAGGCGCGACAACCAGCGGTTTTCCTGATGCGTCGTTCAAACCGACGAGCGCGATGATGTAGCGCTTGGCGGGCTTGAGTCGCACGAGAGGATGGATGAGGAGGGCTTGGCGTTGCGTGTCGTTTTGGACTTGATCGTCCAACTCGGCGAAAGCCAGCACCCGCTCGC
>JAYVXK010000105.1:0-8578 GCA_043785265.1 Myxococcales bacterium
TGGCTCGGATCCAACGTCGAGCACTTCGCTTACGAGCCCGGTCCCATCTCGGACATCGCAAGTTACTGGTCGCGAGCGCGCGATCGCGCAACTCGGGCATGCGCCCAGGCTGGGCTACTCCGCGCGATGCCAGCCTCGGCGGATTTCCGCACGCTGTTCCCAGGCTATTCGCCGCGCGACGTACAGATAATCACCGAGCAATTGCACGTCGAGTCACCCTCGCTCGTCATCGTTGAAGCTGAGATGGGGAAGGGGAAGACGGAAGCTGCACTCTCACTAGCTACGCGCTTTCTTGCCCGCGGAGTGAGTGATGGCGTGACGGTCGCGTTGCCGACCATGGCCACGTCAAACGCGATGTTCACGCGAGTTGAAGACGTCGTCGGCCGAATCTTCCCTTCGGGGGATGTGCAACTCGCGCTCGCGCACAGTCGAGCTTCTCGGCAAGCTGGGTTTCAGGCTCTGGTAAAGCGTGGACTTCGGGCACAGGACAGGGATGCACCAGAGGCCTCCGCCATGTGTGCTCGCTGGCTTCTCAACAAGAAGCGCGTCTTACTTGCGCAAGTCGGCGTCGGGACGATCGACCAGGCTCTTCAGGCCGCGCTGGTCGTGCGCCACCAATTCGTTCGGATGTTTGGGCTCTCGCGCAACGTTGTCATCATCGATGAAGTGCATGCTTACGACGCGTATATGGAGGTCCTACTGGAACACCTGCTTGGATGGCTTGGCGCGCTAGGTGTGCCTGTCATCCTGCTTTCAGCAACACTTCCGAGCGCGCGACGGGCGGCACTCGCTCGTGCCTGGCGCGGCGTCGGCCTCGAAAGCGACCCGATCGATGATCTCGACACTGCTTGTGCGCGCGCTTACCCATTGGTTAGCGTCTCGACGCGGGCGCAGACCACAACACTGAGCGATCGACACGCAGGCACGACTCGGACTCTCGCCCTCGAGCGCGTCGCTAAGAGCAACGATCACGTCGACGCAACCGCTTCGCGTCTGCTCGCCGCGGCGAGGTTGGGAGCGCGAGTCGTCTGGATACGCAATACGGTGCGCGAAGCCCAAGATGCATTTCGTGCCGTGGCCGCGAGAGCTGGGAGCTTGGAGCACTCGCTCTTTCATGCGCGCTTTCGTGGCTGCGACCGCAGCGAGATCGAGCGCACCGTCCTGGAGCGTTTTGGCAAGACCGCAGCTGCTGGCGGTCGTGTACTCATCGCGACGCAGGTGGTCGAACAAAGCCTCGATCTCGACTTCGATGAGATGCACACGGATCTTGCTCCCATCGACCTCCTCCTTCAACGCTCAGGTCGCTTGCATCGTCACGAGCGCGCGCGACCAGTCGGCTTCGAGCAACCGCGTCTCGTGGTGCACGGACCGTCCGACGTGGATGTTGCCGCGCTTCGCTTTGGGCCGTCGCGGTTCGTATACGACGCCGGGACACTATGGATCTCCGACCGCGCACTTCGGGCACGGGACCGACTCGTCCTGCCAACCGATATCCGACCACTCGTTGAAGAGAGCTATCATCCAGCCTCGCGCGCGATGCTCATTCCGCTTGGCGGCGACGCCCTTGTCGCAGCGGAAGAGAAGCGCGCGGGCGAACTCGAAGCTAGGCGCACCAAGGCAAAGCAATGCTGCATTCCCCCCACGACCGCAGACGCCGATGGCGGCGCTGCTCTTCCCGACGACGACGACGCGATCCACGCTTTCACGCGCGACGGCATGTCAGCAACGCTTCTCCCCTTCTTGTGGGATGGCGAATCGGCACGAACACTCGACTCACCGGGTTCTTCAGTCTGGCAATTGGATGCAGGACGGCCGGATGCCTGGAGCCTCACGTCATTGCTGCTCGATCAGACTCTGTCGCTGCCCGCGCGGTCTGGCGTCGAAGGCCGAGTTGTTTCCAATGAGCGACCAGCGTGGGAAGCCTGGCGAAAGTTGTTCGCAAGATTCGCCGACGAAAGCGGTCTCGGAGCTCGTGTCGTCCCGCTACCAATGAAGCAGAGTGCCAACGGCTACAAGGGATGGTTGACGATGAGCGGGAAGCAACGGCGTGTGCTCTACACACCGGTGCTCGGTCTCTTGATGCTCAGTGAGAAGGATGAGGAACAGGCCCGATGACCGAAACGAAGAACGCGCGCGTGCAGTTCAACGCCCTTACCGACGCGTGGCTACCACTCGTTCAGCGCAACGGGACCACCGTTTGGGCTTCGCCCGTCGAGGTCCTTTGTGGGGAGAAGGATGGAGTCGACCTCGACTATCCGCGTGACGATTTTCGCTTCTACGCGCGACTGTTGTTGTCTGCGCTTGTGCAAGCTCTCTTCCCAGCCAAAACGAAAGCAGAATTGATCGAGCGACTCGACAAGCCGCTCTTACGCGCTGAGGTAGAGGCGAGCATCAAACCTGTGTTGGGCGACTTTGATCTCTTCGGACCTACCCCGTTCCTCCAAGTCCTGCCGCCTCCTAAGCTACCCGAGAAGGGAAGTGCGGGGGGAGCAGCGCCCTTCGTCTTTCCAGATGAAGATCTCTTCCGATCGATGACGCGCATCGATGCGATCTCCATTCCCGCGGCACTCGTGATGCTTTTCATCGAGCAGACGTATGCAGGCGGAGCTGGGCGCGGTTACGGTGCGGGTCCCGGCGGTCAGCCTGGCGCACTAACCCTCGTTGACCCGGGATCTGTGCGGGGCGCCGCATGGGCCAACACGTTGTTCCTCGAACTCGCTTCGCGCAACTACGCGGCCGACGGCGCGCGTCCCTGGAACAACGAAAAACGTTCGGCGAAGCCGCGCTCCGCGACGGGCCTCGTCGAAGGCCTCTTCTTCCAACCCCGGAGTATCTGGCTGATTCCTGCTGGCGAAGGTGAGTGCTCCTTCACAGGCGCTCATGGACCTTTGGTGAGGCGCTCCCCATTCCTTCCCAAGTCCGAGCTAACTAAGAAGCCCTCGGGCGGCGAAGATCTGTGGCAGCACCCATGTGCGCCTCTTGCCGTCAATTCCCAGGGGATCGCCGCGATTCGCCTGAGCGCGACGCGTCCTGCGTGGACTGGGCTGGCTCAGCTCCTCAATCCCCTATCGAAAGCTCCAAAAAAGCAGCGTCATCCGCGCGAGGGCCCAGCGCCCGTACTTCAGCAGTGGAAGACGTTGCAGACGAAGACAAAACGCCCCCGCCTGCTCGTCCTGGATTTTGATCGCGATAAGGCAAACGTGAAGCGGCGCTTTTTCGAAGCGTTTCCTTTGACCGACCAGCTTCTCGGCAGCTCGGACACCATCGACCGTCTACGCGCGCTCGTCCAGGACGCCCAAGATGTCCGGTTCTCCCTCGTGAGAGCCCTTACGCGGGCACATGATGATCGCAAGCAAGGCGGACTCGCGCTCGCAGATGCGGAGACCGCGTTCTGGACAACGAGTGAGCCGCTGTTCTTCGATTGGCTCGACCAAGTCGTTGCGTCGGATAGCGGGCCTCAGGAATCCGATGCTCGCGTCGAAACCGCGCGACGCGCCATGGCGATTGCACTTCGTCGCACAGCCACCCGCATCTTCGACGCGCACGTTGCCATCTCCGAGTTCGATCCCCGAAAACAATCTCGCGTGGCGAACGCGCGGCGAGGTCTGACGAAGGCTCTATATCCCAGGGCCCCGACTCCCATTCCATCCCACTCTGAGACCGAGGTAGTGCCGTGAACAAGACGAACCAGAGCCACGCCCCCGCACTTCGAGAAGCCATTCGAGGAGTGCGCAGGCGTTATGATCAGCTCGAACGCGGGCGAACCGCACCAATCCGCAGGTGCCGATCGGCCGACGAGATTGCCTTGGAAGGCGTGTATTGGCGGATCGGCGAAGGCATCGCGCGCGAACAGCGCCACCTCACGCACGTCGTCCTGCTGTTCCCGCTAACACCAGACGCGCCGAACGAGAAGTTCTCCTTCGGTCGGTACCTCCATCGCCAGATCGGCGATCGCGACAACGCGGTCCTTCGCTTCCGCAGGCTGCTCGACAGCCGAGACCGCGATGAACTCGATCACCGTCTCCGCGGCATCTTGAAGCTCGCGTCGGGGGAGAGGGCTCCGGTCGACTGGGGCGTCTTGGGGACCGACATCATTTGGTTCTTCGCCGAGAGCGACAATGTCCGTCGTCGCTGGGCACAGGATTTCTACGCTCCCATGTCGTCGGAACCGCTTGCGGGCACCTCCGACACATCTACTTCCACCTTCACCGCCTGATCTGAGAATCCACCATGACTACCTTCATCGAAATGCACGCCCTCCGCTCGTTCCCACCAAGCAACCTAAACCGAGACGATCTCGGCACGCCGAAGACGGGCGTCTTCGGCGGCGCTCGACGTCTCAGGATTTCTAGTCAATGCCTGAAACGTACCTGGCGCATGTCTGAGTATTTTCGTGGAGCTTTTGCTGAGGGCCAGCTCGGGATACGCACGGATCGGTTGCCGGAGCAGGTTCTGAAAGAGATCGGCGACTCGCTTGACCCAGCTTCGCGAGAAGGGCTCCTCGCGTTGCTTGGATCAATCGGTAAGAAGGGGGCGAAGGCAGCAGCGGGCGATGACGATGAAGACTCTGCCGATGAAGACGGTGGAAAAGACGCGGCGGGCGAGGGAGCTGAGACGCGTACTGCCCACCTCCTCTTCCTCAGTCGGCAAGAGATCGAATCCGTGGGAGGTTTTGCGCAGGCCAAGAAGGACACGCTTGCGAAGGTCTTCAAGAAGAAGAAGGCTGACGCGGAGGTGATCAAGAAGCTGCGGGACGAGCTAACGAAACACCTTGAGGAGCACACGAAGAAGAACGCTGTCGATGTGGGACTCTTTGGTCGGTTCGTGACAAGCGCGGAGTTCGATACCGTGGAGGGTGCGCTGCAGGTTGCGCATGGTCTTGGGACTCAGAAGGTCGAGGTGGAGTACGACTATTTCACCGCGGTTGACGATCTCGGTGAGGGAACGGGCGCTGGTCACTTGGGCGAGAGCGAATTTGCCAGCTCGGTGCTGTACCTCTACGCATGTTGCGATCTCGGTCAACTCGAACAGAACTTGGGTGCCCGCAGCGCAAAGGGCCGTGTCTCCGACGCCGAGGCCGTCAAGCTCGCGCGCAAGAGCCTTCCAGCACTCGTGCGGGCGATAGCCGAAGCAACTCCCAAGGGGAAGAAGACGGGTACCGCGCCGCACACGCCTGCCGAATATTTGGAAGTTGTGGTGCGACGTGGGGCTCCGCTCAGCTTCGCGAACGCCTTCAGCAAGCCAGTGGCGGCAGGCGAGGAAAGCGGCGACGTCATGGCGGCGTCGATTTCTCGCTATGCTGCGCATCGCGATCGCTTGGAGGGGGCTTACGGGCGCAAAGAAGACGCGGGCGCTCGCTTTGTTCTTTGTCTGCGGGACGTCGAAGGTGCAGCCCCAAAAGGGCATGAAGTGAAGACAATTGACGAGCTCGCGAAGAAGCTCGGCGAACACTTGCAGTCCCTCCCCCCACAACAGGCTGCGCAGTGAGTTCGAACCTCAGAGGTGTTGCACTGCGTCTTCACGGCCCTCTGCAAGCTTGGGGAGGGCCGGTCATCGGCGATGATCGGCCGACACTCCCGTTTCCCACGCGAAGCGGCGTGCTTGGGCTCGTTGCGGCTTGTATGGGAATTCTCAGGAATGACAACGAGCGCCTGCTCGCGCTTGCGGAGGGAACGCGCGTGCATGTGCGGGTCGACGCTCCTGGCACCCCGCTCGTCGACGATCAGACGATTCAAGACAACCCCAATGCGAGCACGACACGACAGACGATCCAGAGCAAGCGCACCTATCTTTGTGATGCCTCGTTCGTCGCTGTCGTCGTCCCAGGTCCGTGTGCTTCCATTGAGTCGATTGCTGCGGCCGCCCTCGACCCTGTGTTCGCTCCGTTCCTGGGTCGTCGGACCTGCGTTCTCTCGACCCCACTGCTCATTGCGAAGGAAGTGGTCGGCGCCAATCCCGTCGCACTGTTTGACCGCGTGGAGCGCGGGCCGAAGGAATTGCTCGAACAGCTAGAACCGAAGCGATGGAACGTCCACCAAGAATCCGAACAAGATGACGAGCAGTTGGCTGTCGATCAGGATTTTTATCTCGATGTTCCTGAGTACCCATACCCAGGTGGCCTCCGTCGAATTCCGCTCCGCGATCATCTTGCGGGTCCTCTTCCACGGCAGTGGCGCGAGCGCTTCGCGGTCCATGTGAGGGTTCACGCGCAGTCACTCGCCAAACCAATGGAGACGCCGTCATGATTCTCACGTCCATCTTCCTCAATGCCGCGAATCGCGACGTGCAGCGATGCGTGGCGGACAGCCATGCCATGCATGTGCGCGTGATGTCGCTTTTCGGCTCCGCTTCAAAGGGTTCCGCGCGTGCATCGTTTGCTGTCCTTTACCGTTCTGAAGTCAACGAACGGGAGGGCACGATACGTTTGTTGCTGCAGTCTCGTGAAAAGCCCGACTTTGCGAAGTGGCCAGAAGGGTTTCTCAACTCACAGAGTGATGTGCCAAATCCGCGAACCACCCAACTCGAACCGCTACTGGGCGCGCTCCGCGGTCGGTACCGCTTCCGCCTTCGTGCGAATGCCACCCGAAAGGTCGACACGAAGACGCGGGAAGATGGGGCGAAGTCGAATGGGAATCGAGTGCCCATCCGCCGGGATGAAGATCGGCTCGCATGGTTGGCGCGTCGCGCCGCTCAACACGGTTTCCGGCTTGCGACCGCTGATGACGGCAACGTCATGGCTCGAATACTTCCTGGTGGTTGTTCCTTTGGTAGACGCACTGGGGGCCAGATAACCCACGAAGGCGTGCTTTTCGAAGGTGTGTTGGTCGTTGACGATGCCGCTCGCCTGCGCGAAGCGGTCGAGCAAGGTGTTGGCCCTGGCAAATCATATGGGTTTGGTTTGCTCTCACTCGCTCCGTTTCGCGCGGATTGAGCGATTCTCCGCAACTGCGTGGGCGACGGACCGACCGAGCACAAGTCAGACGGAAACATGAATCGCGTCGTCACAGATCTCACACAACTCCCGCGCGTTGCCGACGGGTGGACCTTCCTTTACACCGAGAAGGTCCGTATCGAACGCTCGGATTACGCAATCGAGTTGCGCGACATCAACGGCCGCATACAAGTCCCGGTCGCCGCGCTGTCGGTACTCATGCTCGGGCCGGGCGCAACCATTACCCATGCGGCAGTACTCGCCCTCGCCGAGAGCGGCTGCTCGATCGTTTGGTGTGGTGAAGGCGGCGCAAGGTTTTACGCGTCTGGTCTCGGCGAGACGCGCCGTGCTCACCATCTCGAAGCTCAAGCAAGGGCATGGGCGTCGACCGCACGCCATGCGGAGGTGGTGCGACGACTCTACACAATGCGATTTTCTGAGAAGTTAGCGGATAGCCTAACGCTCGAGCAGATCCGTGGCCACGAAGGTGTGCGTGTTCGTGACGCCTACGCGAACATCTCAAAAGAGATGGGCGTTGCATGGACCGGGAGATCCTACCGCCGCGGTGATTGGAGTTCTGCTGACCCAGTCAATCGGGCGTTGTCCGCCGCCAACGCGTGCTTGTACGGCGTCTGTCACGCAGCGATCGTCGCGACCGGATTCTCTTCCGGGCTCGGTTTTCTCCACGTGGGTAAACAGCTGTCGTTCGTCTACGACATTGCCGATCTGTACAAGGTCGAAATCACCGTACCAGCGGCTTTCCGCACCGTCCGCGACGGTGGTGTAGACAGAATCGAATCGCGCGTCCGGCGGATCTGTCGCGAACTCTTTCATTCGTCTCGATTGCTCGAGCGCATCGTGCCGGACATTCAACGTGTCATCGGGCTAGCCCCTGAAAAGACAAGGTTGGTGGTGCACCGTGGTGAGGAGGACGTCGAGGCGGGACTCGGTGAAGCGCCAGGGGCGCTGTGGAACGAAGACGGATCCGAGACCGGCGGCGGCCGCAACTTTGCTTTGACGCACCCAGAAGGCCCGTCGCTCGCCAAGGTCGTCGAAGATCGCGGCGATGCTTATGAAGACGATCTCGATTGGCCAGCCGCGGCTTCAGATGACGATGAGACACCGTTTTGACGGTCATCATTGTCGAGCGAGCGACGCCTGGCCTTCGTGGCCAACTGACGCGCTGGATGCTCGAGGTGCGAGCAGGAGTATTTGTCGGCACACTCTCTGCGCGCGTTCGCGATAAGCTTTGGATGCTGACGCGGAGTCGCAACCGACGCGGTGGGTCTCTCTTGATCTATCGAGCACAGAACGAGCAAGGATTCGTCGTGCTCACTGATGGCGACACAAGCCGCTCGATCTTTGACAACGAAGGACTTCTACTCGTTCGCCGACCACTCGAGGCGTCGTCGAACGAGGCTTCCGGCGTTCCAGCGAAACACCGGAAGCGTGCTCCTCGTCCTCGGTAGGGCACTGTTGACACCTCGCACGCTCCAAAACGCGTAAGGTGTCGTAATCAGTATGTGTCTTCTCCACGCGCGTGGAGGTGAACCGACGTTCCAGACTGTGGTCTTCAGCGCGGCGTAGTCTTCTCCACGCGCGTGGAGGTGAACCGAGAGTTCGATTCTCTCTGTTGGCTCCATGCGC
>JAYVXK010000106.1:0-8577 GCA_043785265.1 Myxococcales bacterium
ACGGGCCAACACATGAGCGCTGCGCTTCCATCGACCGTCTGACTTTCGCGCTCGCTCCTTGGGAAATCACCTTCGTCGCTAGTCCTCGGCGTCCAAATCCGCCGACGCCTCTAAAGGGAACAGCATTGGGGACGGGAACGGGGACCGCGGATGGGCACTCTCAGCTCCCCCAGCGCTCCAACTGGATCAAGGTCTCCACACGACGACGAATCTCGTCTCGGATCTCTCGCACACGATCAAGAGGCTGGTCTTTGGGATCTTCCAGTGCCCAGTCCTCGCGACGAACCCCAGCCACCCTGGGGCAAGCGTCGCCGCATCCCATCGTGATCAACCAGTCAGCCGTTTGCGCGAGTTCTTCCGACAAGAATCTTGGTGTTGCCTGGGAGAGATCGATGCCGCGCTCCTGCATCGCAACGACAACGACAGGATGAACGCGAACTGCCGGGGCAGTCCCCGCGCTTAGCGCTCGCGCCTTTTTGGGCTGCACGAGCGCGTTGAACCACGCCGCGGCCATTTGCGAACGACCCGCATTGTGGACGCACGCGAAGATCACGACTGTCATGCCGGCTCTTCTCGCTTGGGAACTAGCCATCGAAACGTCAGGGTGGCAGCCGCGGCGCCTACGATTTGTGCTGCGATGAAGAGCGGCGCGTCGAGCGGTCGAATCCCCGCGAACGTGTTGCTGCATGCGCGCGCCAGCGTGACGGCTGGGTTCGCGAACGACGTGGATGCGGTAAACCAGTACGCGGCCATGATGTACCCACCGACTGCAAACGGAACCGAGGCTGGGCGGCGACGAGAGCAACCCCAGATGACCGCCATCAAGCCGAACGTCGCGACGAACTCGCTGAAGACTTGGGCCGGTCCGGAGCGCTCATGGGTAGACAAGGAGAACAGCGGCGCTCCGAACATGAGATGCGCAGTCGCAGCACCACCGAATGCACCAAGCGTTTGCGCTACGACGTAGAAGGGTACTTCCTGCCACGGAAGTCCGCCGAGACTGGCGTCTGCGAGGGTGACGACTGGGTTGAAGTGAGCTCCGGAGATTGAACCGAAGGTAAGGATGAGAGCGATCAGCGCCGCACCAGTGGCCAGTGTGTTGGCCAGAAGTGCGAGCGCGACGTTCCCGCCGCACAAGCGCTCGCCCATGATGCCTGACCCGATGACCGTGGCCAAAAGCAGCCACGTACCGAGCGCTTCAGCGACGACTCGGCGGCGAAGATCAACCGCAGCAACTCCTAGATAGGCGGTTCCAGAGGTCATCAATCGCTTTCGTTAGTTCTGCAAATATCGAATAATGAGTACAAAAAAAGTCAGCAGCAGTCTTTGCTGCCTTTGCCCCGCTTGCAGCAGTCTTCCCACAGGTAGTTGGTCAGCGACTTGAGCGCGGCGAGTTCGGGTGCGTAGAAGATGAAGGTTCCCTCGCGGCGCGACCGAAGGAGCCCAGCGGACGCGAGCTTGTCGAGATGGTGGCTGAGTGTGGAGGCCGGGATGTCGAGCTTGGACTGGATCTCACCAGCCGGCGTGCCTGCTGGACCGCCCTGCACCACATAGCGAAGAATGGCGAGGCGGGCAGCATGCCCGAGCGCGTCGAATTGCTCCGCGTGTTGTTCGAGCTTTGTGGGCATTGCTAGTTTGCTATTTCTACAATAATCGAATCAATGGGTCAAGGCGCTTTAACGAAGCCGTTGTGGCTCTCACGGAAGCAGGTAAAAGCCGCTGCCGGACGGAGCGGGGGCGCTCGGACGCGGTGTTGCACTAGGAGTAGCGCGAGGACCCGGCCTCGTCGTGTTCGTCGCGCGCGGTGGAGTAGCACTCGCAGCGGGACTCGCGTCCATGTCGACGACCGCATGCGTGGTAACAGGAGGCGACGGTGCCGCGGTCGCTGTGATGATGGGTGAGCCGGCCATCGTGCTTGCGGTGACAGGGTCAGCGACAGGGGGTCGACGCTCGACCGCCCAGTACACGCCGAACGACAACACTCCGACCACGAGCACAGTGAGCGCTGCGAAGATCGCCGTCGTCGGTCGAGAGGGCGCCTTCGGGGTGTTAGCCACTTGGCTGGTGCCTGCCTCGGTGGCGTCCAGGTTCGACAAGCCAGGAACTTCCACAGAGTCATCGGTCTCGGCCGCAGGCACGGAGGTGAGGGACGACCCTGATCGGACGCGTCGAAGCATGTCGGACTTGGCCTCGATGCGATCGTGGAATATCTCCCGCATGAGCGACGCGAGCGCCTCTTCTGGCACGATGTCCCCAGCCAGAGTCCGGATCGCGAGCACGATATCTCGTCGCATCTCCGCTGCAGTTGCGTAGCGGTCTTCGGGGGCCTTCGCGAGCGCACGAGTGCAAATGTTTGCGAGCGCCGTTGGGTAGTCTGGTTCAACTGAAGAGGGAGGCACGAGCGGCTCTTCGCAGATCGCTCTGAGTACATCGAGCTGCGAGGGTCGTTTGAAAAGGCGATGCCCAGTCGACAGCTCGTAGAGCAGCGTGCCTAGCGCAAAAATGTCGCTCGTGCGCTCGAGCGGCTTGCCTTTGCACTGCTCGGGCGACATGTACTCGAGCTTGCCTTTGACCTGCCCAGCCTCCGTTCGTGTCACGCGATCGGCAGCTTTGGCGATGCCGAAGTCGAGCACCTTCACCTCGCCCGAATAGGTGACCAGGATGTTCTGCGGCGACACGTCTCGGTGCACGAGGTTCTGAGTGACGCCATCATTGTCGGTCAACTCGTGTGCTGCGTGCAGTCCCGCGCACGCTTCTGCCACGATGTGCGCCGCCACGACGTACGCCAGCTTCTTGTGGACTGCGATCATCCGACGCATCAGTCCTGAGGCGCTCTCCCCCTCGAGGTATTCCATGACGAGAAAGAGTTCGCCCCGGTCGCGCCCGAGTTCTTCGACGTGCACCACATTGGGGTGGCGAATGTTGGCGACGATCCGCGCTTCGTCCAAAAACATGTCCACGAACTCGGTCAATCGCGCCAAGTGTGGAAGGATTCGCTTGATGACGACAGGGCGTTCAAACCCGCTCGGGCCTACCATGCGACCGAGAAAAATCTCTGCCATCCCCCCCGTAGCGAGCAGCCCAACGACCTCATAACGTCCGATGGAGTGTGGTAAACTATCGTTCGCCAATCCGCCTTCCATCCTCATTCAAGTTAGCCCATGAGACGCTGTCGAACAAGCTCGCTACCCGCCGCACTGATGCTCGCCGGCTTTGCAGCAACGAGCCTGTTTGTGGGCGAAGCAGCCATGTTCGAACGCGTGGCTTACGCGCAGTCGACGACAGCAGACACGGCCGCGCAAGCCCTCGTGCTCTTTCAGCGAGGCGCTGAACTCTATCGCGATGGGAAGTTCCAGGACGCGGCGCAGCTATTCGAACAAGCGTACGCGCTCAAACACGAACCGATCTTGTTGCGCAATCTCGCGCGCGCCTACGAAGGCATCGAGGGGCGAGCCGCCGCGCAGAAGGCGCTCGATGCGTACACCGAGTTCTTGCACATCGATCCGAAGGCGTCCGACGCTGCAGCAGTCGAGCAACGCATCAAAGCTCTCCGCGAGCGCATCGACAAAGAGGTCGCGCTCGAACAACAACGCGACGACGAGCGGCGCCGAGCAGAACGCGCAGAACAATCTCGTCGCGAAGCAGATGAAGCTGCAAGAAAGGCAGCACGAAAGAAGCCCAGCCCAGTTCCGTGGGTGGTGTTCGGTGTCGGCGCGCTTGGTGCGGGGACCGGTCTCGTGTTCGGTGCTCTGGCCAACGGGCAACACGCAGCCGCCCGCGACGAACGTAACGCGACTCTCGCCGAGACCGAGCAGTCTCGCGCGCAGACGTATGCAGTCGTAGCCAATGTCCTCCTCGTCACCGGTGGAGTCATCGCAGTCGCCGGGTTGATCTGGGGGATCGTCGACCTCCGAGTCAACCGGTCAGACCACTCCAATGTGCGAGTCGCACTGGGCAACGGCATCACACTCTCGGGGGGCTTCTGATGATCTCGTGGAGGCAGGCTGGGGCTGCGTTGACTGGGCTCATCATGGCGGGCGCGTGTGGGATCGACGACATCGACTTCACTGGCAAGACGTGCACGAGCACCTGCCCAACAGGTTATGCGTGTGTCTCAGGGATGTGCCAAAAAGGCACCGGACTCACTCTGCGAGTCGCGTGGACGACACCCAACACCATACGCTGGGCGTGGACGGTCAATAAGGAGCTCCTGAACAACTTCTCCTCGTACGAACTCGAAGTGAAGACGACTTCCGGTCCCGATGCGGGCAAGTCTCGCATCTGGACTCTGGTAGACAATCCAGAACTCGGGTTCATGGAGCTTCCGTTTAGCGGTGGAGTCGACGCTGTCCTCGCGACGATGACCGACGAGCACTCCGTCAACACGCTCTACACTGGGACGCTGACTTTGAAGAAAAGCTCCGGTGCTGCCGTGCTCTCCAATCCTGCCACGGCTCACACGCGACCTCAGACTCAGGCCTATCTACGGATCTTCGACGACCAGCGCGTGAGCCCAGGCTACAGCCTTCCAGGGAGCTTCAAACTGGTGACGGGTCCCGACGGATATGCAAACAGCACCACCTACCTCGAGGCGACCCGGACGACTAACGACCCGGACTACTGGAGGGATGACGCGGGCGTCCCATTGCAAGGACCGTGTTACGAGAATCTGCGGCGGCAAGACGTTGGCGTCTCCACCGACAACGTCAACATCAGTCCCGAGCTCTTCGCGTCCGACGACGTCTATCTCGAGTTGGCAGTTTCGGCGACCAGGACCGACTCTTGGTATTCCGACGTATGGTTGTACTTCCAAGAGGGCGCAGCTCCGTGCGTCGACACCGATAGCTGCATCTATCGTCTGAGCGGGTGGACCATTCGCCCCGACGGCAAGTATCGATTGATTCAGGTTCCGCTTCACGTGCTCGCCAATGCGGGCGTGGTTCTCCCCTATGCCATTTTCCAACACGGGGTCAGGGGGTTCAATGTTGGTGGCAACTGGAAAGAGGGCGCGACGATTCGCGTGGACAGGGTCCGCATCGCGTATTAGCCGCAGATTTGGCTGGCTTCGGGACACTTCGGTCTCGTGGTACATTGCGAGTCGTGCCGGACCGCACTGAACGTGACAGCGCCCGAATGAGGCGCGCCCAAGCGTGGGAGGCCGACCCCGAAACCGAGGCCGCCGACACCTTCGTCGACGATGGAGCGACACGCGCGATTCTCGTCTGCCGACGTGGCGACGAGACAGAAGTCATCGAACTTCGCGATGGGGATGTAGCCACATTCGGTCGCGCCGAGGGAGTGACCGTACGCATCGACACACCGAAGGTCTCCAGAAAGCACGCGACGATTTCGTTCAAGGGCGGCGTGCTCTTCGTCGAGGATCTCGGAAGTCGTAATGGCACCTCGGTGAACGGCCAGGTACTCAAGAAGGCTGGGTGCACGGTCGCAGGCGGAGGTCTGGTGCGTATCGCAGGATGCGAGATCGTCATCGCGACCGCAGCAGGTCCGGCACCCTCGTCGCTAGAAGATGCCCAGCCTAGTCAAGACGACATGCTCGTAGCCGATCCACAAATGGATCAGGTCATGGCGACCGCTCGTAAAGTCGCACGCACCACCACTACGGTTCTCATCGTCGGCGAAACGGGAGTCGGCAAAGAAGTGATGGCGCAGCACATCCACTCGATGAGCCCGCGTCGCGACAAGCCACTCGTCGCCGTGAACTGCGCAGCGATTGCCGAGACCCTCCTCGAGAGCGAACTCTTCGGCCACAAGAAAGGCGCGTTCACGGGCGCCGATCGCCGCAAAATTGGCTACGTCGAGTCTGCTCAGGGCGGCACGCTGTTCATCGACGAGATCGGCGAGCTCTCCGCACAAGCCCAGGTCAAGCTCCTGCGGGTCCTCGAGAGCCGGGTAGTGGCACGCGTCGGAGGTACAGCGGAAGTTCCGGTCGACGTGCGCATCATCTGTGCGACGCACCGCGACCTTCCTGCGATGGTCGAACATGGAGAGTTCCGCGCGGACCTCTACTACCGCATCAGTTCGTTCATGCTCCAGATCCCTCCTCTCCGCGAGCGCCGCGCGGAAATCGCCGTCCTCGCTCGACTCTTCCTCCGCTCGTTCGCGCAAGCCACAGGTGACACCGCGCCCTCGATCACCCCCGCTGCGATCACGGCGTTCGAACGACACGAGTGGCCAGGCAATGTCCGTGAGCTTCGCAATGCGATCGAGCACGCGATGGTGATGTCCGAAGGCGGCCCCATTGGCGCCGAGCATCTCCCCGCGGAGATCTTGCGACCAAACACCAAGAAGGTAGGTCAAACAGAAGCATCCGGCATGCGCGACAAGCTCGCGCAGATCGAGCGCAAGAGCATCGAGGATGCCCTCGTCGCGGAGAACGGCAATCAAACGCGTGCAGCCCAGCGTCTGGGGATTTCACGCCGCGGACTCGTGTACAAGCTGTCGAGATACCGCCGCGGCTGAGTGAGACGGGGACGGGTGCGGGAGCGGGGGTGGACGTCTGGGTGCGCAAGGATCGAGCACTGCGCAACGAGCGTCCACTCCTCGGATGACAAACCGCGCGTGAATGGCCAGGTACGAGCATTGCTCTACCGATTCACATGTCAATCCTCAGCAACTCACTGGGCCTCGTGGTCGTTCTGAGCTGTGCGGCTTGCTCCGATGCTGGAAGCGCGCCGCCCAAGACTGGGCCCACCGAGGACGCTGCCAGCGCTACCAACGATTCCGCTCCGGCACCCGATGCAGCAGACGCTGCGCTCTCGTCGGATGGTGGCAGGCCCAATCACGAACCTGCCGGTTACAAGCTGATCACTGAATATGGTTTTGGTGCGCCAATACCCAGTCAAGCAGACGGCCCCATGGGAGACGGCTCTGGCTGGGGTGTCGTCAATTCGGGCTACGCAACCTCGATCGTCGATCCGACCGGACCAGTCTCTCCGACGTCGATGCAACTCCTCTATCCAAAAGGCTGGGCAGAGGGGGAGTCACCGGCGACTCTCTACTACACGCATCCCTCGGCAAAAGGCGTCTATTGCGAGCTTTGGTGGAAAGCGTCGAACCCGTGGGAAGACAACAACAGCAAGGTCAACAAGCTGTTCATTTGGTTCAGCACGCGAGCGGGCATCCTCACCACCGATCTGGTTCCCCAGTTTTACAACGGCCACATCGAAGTCGTGAACGGGTACCCGGAGCTCGCGGGCGGCGCCGTGCGGTATCCGCCCAATGTCACGACCACGGTCATCACCCTGGGCGTGTGGCACCAGGTCGAGTTCTGGTTCGAGTACGGCTCATCTCCCAATACTGGCGCGATGAAGTGGTGGGTCGATGGCGTCCTCCAGGGCGCGTACACTGGGCTGGTCGCTCCCAATGACGACGGACTGGATCAGTTCAACCTCTCGCCCACCTGGGGCGGAAACGATCCGACCAAGCTGAAAACCGAGAATGACTACTTCTGGTACAACCACATCCGCCTGAGTCATCGGTAGCGAAGAAGCCCCCACCCAGCCTCCCCCATGGTCATGGGGAAGGAGGAGAAACGATCCTCCACGAGCCCAGTCTCTTCTCCTCCCCCACGAACGTGGGGGAGGTCGGGAGGGGGCTGACGGGGACGGGGACGGGAGCGGGTGCAGGGACGGGGACGGGTGCGGGAGCGGCAACGGGGACGGAGACGGGAACGGGCGCGGGGGGTGCGCAAGGATTGAGCAGTTGAGCAAAGCGCGAGCATCGAATGATGACAAATGTCGCAAAAAACAAGCGGCACGGTGGTTGCGATGGGACACCGCATGGACATTCACAGCCCAGCGGCGCGCGCCTCGTGGTCTTGCGGAATTGGACTTGCGATCGCTCTCACTTGTGCCGCGTGCGGAGGCAGTGACCGCGGCGCGTTTTCTTACGACCTTCCTGTCAGCGACGCGGCGCCCGGCGACACGTCTGCGTCCACGCGCGATGCTGGAACGACAGCGGACGGATCGGGAGCAGACGTCACGACTGGGCAGTGCAACAACGTCTGGTCGAACGAACCCGCAGGCTTCACTTTGTTTTCGGATCAGAAATGGGATGTGCCCAGTGGCTGGGCGACAGTGCCGGGCGATACGAACACGACACTCA
Source organism: Myxococcales bacterium (assembly GCA_043785265.1). GTDB lineage: Bacteria > Myxococcota_A > Polyangia > Polyangiales > Polyangiaceae > JANYHY01. The sequence continues at coordinate 8,125 of JAYVXK010000106.1, forward strand.
CGACACTCGCAGATGCCCCTTGTCCAGACAAACCCGTGCTGCAGTACACGTCTCCGAGTGGGATGCTCGGAGGAGGCGCCGGCGGAACTCCAGGCGCTGGCGGCGTGGACTGGTACGCCCCGACTACTGCGCGGCCGACCGAAGTCTTCATCGGCTTGTGGGTCAAAATCGCGAGCCCCTACCAAACCAATGGCGCCAAGGTGCAGAAGTTTTTCTACATCCGAGACACCGAGGAGCTGGGCCCAGCCATCTTTTGGCTCGAGTTGTATGGCACGCCGGGAGTGGATGCGCGCATCAATCTGGTCAACCAGATGGTTCCTCCGAGCGAACGATACGAACCCAACGTGACCTCAACACCCTTGGAACTAGGGGTTTGGTACAAGTACGAGATGGTCTTCAAGCTCGCGTCCACCAATGACGCGGCGGACGGCATCGCCAAAGTCTGGGTCGATG
>JAYVXK010000107.1:0-2590 GCA_043785265.1 Myxococcales bacterium
GAGTTGCGCGGTCAGAGATTGGAGCGGCACGTCGTCCGATGAAATGCCGCAGCGCGCGGTCACGAGAATGGAGGCCTCACGTGTGTCGTCGCGAAAAGCCAGCTTTGCCGCAGTGACCTTGATCGGTCGCCATTCGGTCGGGGCTCGGGGCACGCGGAACGCGACCTGTGCATCTCGGTACGTTTCACCGTCGAACGCTGCCGTCGCGCCACATCCGGCGAGGACAGAAAGCGCCGCCGTCGCCACGAGCGCCGCGGCCTTTGCAGGTGAGCGGACGACTGCGCGCATGGGATGGGTTTATCACAATCCGATCGGCGTCGGCGTACGCCGTGGTAGCGATGGTTTACGGAGCCAGTAGCGTCATGACGATTCGCTTTCACAACACACTCACACAACGCCTCGAAGACTTCGAACCCCGAGAGCCCGGCAAAGTCGGTGTCTACGTCTGCGGGCTGACGACTTACGATCTGGCGCACGCCGGCCATGCGCGAACCTACACGTCGTTCGACGTGCTCGTGCGACACCTCCGGGCGCGCGGATACGCCGTGACTCTGGTGCGCAACGTGACCGACGTGGACGACAAGATTCTCACGAGAGCCAAAGAGCGCGGCGAAGATCCCCTCGAACTCTCGGCGCGCATGAGCGATCTATGCGACGCGCAGCTGCGCGAAATTGGCGTGCTCGGTCCAGACCACGAGCCGCGCGTGTCGACGCACATCACAGAGATCGTGACGCTCATTGGCAAGCTCATCGAACAGGGGCACGCGTACGCCGCAGACGGTCCCAAGGGCAAAGACGTCTACTTCGCCGTGAGATCGTTTCCGCCTTACGGCAAGCTCTCGCATCGCAAGATCGACGACCTGCTCAGCGGCGCGCGCATCGACGTGGGCGAGACCAAGCGCGATCCGCTCGATTTTGCGCTGTGGAAAGGCGAAAGCGAAGACTCGCTCGGCTGGCCCAGTCCGTGGGGACGCGGCCGACCCGGCTGGCACATCGAGTGCTCGGCGATGGCCGAGAAGTATCTCGGTCCGCACTTCGACATTCATTGCGGCGGAATGGATCTGATTTTTCCGCATCACGAAAACGAAGTCGCGCAAAGCGAGGCCGCGTGGGGTGCCGATTTTTCGCGGTACTGGCTGCACGGTGGCTTCTTGAACGTCGACAAAGAGAAGATGAGTAAATCGCTCGGCAACTTCGTCACAATCCGGGACGTGCTCGAACGCAACGACGCGGAAGCCTTTCGCTACTACCTGCTCGGCACGCATTATCGCGGCCCGATCAGCTTCGAGGTCGAAAAGCGCGACGACGGGCGTGTGGTCTTTCCTAGCGTCGACGAAGCCGAGCGCCGCGTGGACTATCTGTATCTCACGCGCGACGCGATCGACGCGATCGCCCACGAAAATGCCGCAATCATACGCGCACCGGCCATCGCAAAGTTGGAGGCTCAGCTCCAAGAGGGCGAGGCGCGCGTGCTGGGCGCGCTCGACGGCGACCTCAACACACCGCAAGCGCTCGCGGTGATCGCTGATCTCGCGAAGCTCGCCAATGAGATCGTCATGATGCTCAAGAAGACCAAAGTCGAAAAAGACCAAATTGCATTGCGTGCGATTGCGGCGACGGCGGCGACTCAGCTGCGCAAGGCATGTGCTCCGCTTGGTTTGATGCAAGCCAGCTGCGCAGACTTCGCCGTGCGCACAAAAGAGCGCAGACTGCGACTTCGCGGCCTAGAGGCAAAAGCGATCGACCTGATGCTCGAAGAGCGCACGCTCGCTCGCACGCACAAAGACTTCGCGCGGGCAGACGTGATCCGAAAAGAACTCACCGAGCTCGGCATCGAAGTCCTCGACGGCACGGGCGCATCCTCGTGGCGCGTGCTGGCGTAGTCGTTCGTCTCAGTCAGCGGAGCCGAGCTTGCGCTCAATCGCCTCTAGATGAGCGCGAACTTCGGGGTCGGCGCTGCGTAGCGCTTCGACTTTGCGAACCGCGCTCATCACGGTGGTGTGATCGCGATTGCCAAACGCCCGACCCAGCTCGGGAAAGCTGCATTTCAGCCGCTGTTTGCACAAATACATCGCGACGTGTCGCGCAAACGCGATGCTCTTGTGGCGGTCTTTGGAGAGGAGATCGGCGGAGCGGAGTTTGAAGTGGTGGCAGACGATGCGTTGAATGTCTTCGACGCTCGACTCGGTTGGCCGCGCGCTCGACGCGGCGAGGATCTCTTGGCGAGCGAACTCGACAGTCACGGGATGACCAAGCAGCGAGCTCTTTGCGGCGATGCGAATGAGCGTGCCTTCGAGTTCGCGCACGTTGCTGCGGACGCTCTGAGCGATCGCGAGCACCACTTCGTTCTCGATCTCGATGTGCTCGAGTTGGGCTTTTTTTCGGACGATCGCAACGCGTGTCTCGAGCTCGGGTGGCTGAATGTCTGCCACGAGGCCGCTCGCAAAGCGCGACACCAAACGCTCTTCCATGCGCTCGAGTTGCTGCGGATACTTGTCGCTCGTCAAAATGATCTGCTTGTCGGATTGGTGCAGCGCATTGAACGCGTGAAAAAACTCTTCCTGCGTTTGCGTTTTGCTCGCGAGAAACT
>JAYVXK010000108.1:0-2588 GCA_043785265.1 Myxococcales bacterium
CTTTGCCGCGATAGCCCATCGAACCCGTCGCATCGACGACGAGTCGCAGCGCGCGATCCGTCTCGGTCTCGAACTGACGCACGAGCAGACGATCATGCCGAAGCAGCGATCGACGATCGAGCCAACGCAAGTCATCGCCCGGCGCGTACTCGCGATGACCGCCAAACTCGATGCCCGCACCACGACGCGCGCTCTTGTGCGCACCGGCATACAAACCTTCTGCAACAAGACGCGACCGCAACCGAAGCGGCGCGAGGCTCCCCCAATCAAGCGCCTGACGAATGCTCTTGTCGGCCATGCCCATGCTCTAGGGGATGGCGACGTCCGAGGGAGGACCGAGAGAACTCTTCCCGGTCAGGAGCGCGCGCGCCATCGATGTCTCCACCAGCTCGACTCCTGCGCTCGCGAGCACTTGTCGCAAACCATCATCGGAGGCTCTCACGTCGCCCGACGCGCGCTGATCCATCGCCGCATAAAAAAGCGCTTCGGTCTTTTGCGCGGGTGTCTTGGCCGACGTGACAAGCTCGGCTGCTTTGATCTTGCCGGCGCCAAACGCCGCGACGCGACCGATCCAACGGCCGTCGTCAGGGACCAACGCGAGCAAGCGATCGGGCCCAGATTCTGGCTTCGCTTTGAGTTGACGTTCGAGCAGCCGCACCCACAACGCGACATAGACGAGGTCGTCGTTGGGCAAGTCTGCGGCGCCTGCGCGCGACAACCCATCACGTGCGGCGACGAGATCTCCACGCACGAACGCGCGCGCCACGTACAAGGTCAACGTTTGACTCGTTTGCGCTTTGTCATTGGGCGCAGCATCGAGTGCGCGTTGCAGTGCTCGTTGTGCGGCTTGGTCGAGACCAAAGCGGTCGAGCACGCGGGACAACGTTCGCTCGACTCGCGCGCGGTCGTTCGCTGTGACTTTGCCGCGCGCTTGCGTCAGTCCTCGAAGTGCTTCGTCGAGCGGGCCTTTTACGCCCGAGGCGTCTCCTTGAGACTGCGCGACTTCGCTCGCAGCCAGCAAGATGTCACCGCGCAGAGCGGCATCTTTGATCGCGTCAGGTGCCGCGAGCGCAGACTTGAGATGCCCGAGAGCCGCGGTCGCGTTGCCATCGTGCTGATCGATGCGCGCGAGAGCGAGCAGCACACGACCCGAAGCCTCGCCCGCTGCGGCAGACGTCAACAAGGCGCGCGCTTCGTCGAGCCTGCCCTCGCGCAGCTCGATGTCGCCCATGAGCGCCCGGACTCTTGCCGGACTCGCTTCGCCTGGTGCAGACCACGCCGCGGTCAGCGCGGAAGTGCCGTCGGACTTTGTGACGTTGGCCTTGTCAGCAGCATCGAGGATCGGTTTGGTGGCGACGAACGCGCGTCGAGCAGAGTCTGCGTCGTCGGCGTCTGCCTCGAGGGCAATCGCGCGCATGGACAGACCAAGCGCGAGGTGAAGCGTCGGGGCATCGGGGTGCACTTTTGCTGCGTCTGCAAGCACGGCAGGACTGGCTTCTGCCATGCCCAGTTGTTGGAGCGCATCGGCCAACACACTCGCCGCATCGATCGAAGTCGGGTCGTGTCGATAGGCTTCACGGGCGCAGCCAAAAATAGCCGCGCTGAGGAGATCCCTGTCGATATCCGGATTGTCTTCGTCGTCCGGCGGATGGCCATCCTCGCTGCGCGGCATCAGCGCCCGGGCGACGGCAAGCCAGGTGTCTGCGTTCGGTTTGCTCTTCGCTTCTTCGAGCGCGCCCATCAACGCCTGCGGTTTTACCCATTCACGCAAATGGAATCGATCGAGGGTGACGAGAGCGCCGGATGCGTCGCCATCGCGAAGATAAAGAGCGATCATGGTCGTCGCGCCGCCTTGCAACGCAAGGAACGCTTCACGTCGCTCGCTGTAGGGAGGCTGAATGCGAGCGTCGAGACGCAACGCGACCTGCAAGCGCTTCGCTGATTCGATCCACGCGTTGGTCGCAGCGACTGCGTCTTCCAAGGCCTGCTGACTGGGTTGCAGAAGTCGTCGCTCCATCGCTTGATGCTGCAACATCGACAAGGTGGTCACGGGCTGCGACGGGTCAGTGCCAGCTTTCGTCCACGCATTGATGGCATCGAGATGGCCCTGCAAATCAGCCTGATCCGAAGGCGGCGCGATGCGGAGCAGAATTTCGTAGAGAGCGCGCGATCGCCCTTCGTCGCCCCGTCCGGCGAGATCGTGGACAGCCGCAGAGAGGGCGTCTTTGCCGTTCGGTCCAAGCGTCGCGGTCTGCAATTCGCCCGTTCGAATGAGCGCGAGTCCGCCCATGACGGCGGAGAGACTTCGATCCTTGTCGTCTTTGCGCGCATAGCGAGCAGACGCGCGAGCCATCTGTCGTGCAAGCACGCCATCGAGGCGAGCGCGACGCTCTGTGCTGTCAGGTTCGGTCGTGAGCAAATCGCGCACCGCAGCCGCGAACGCATCGTTCGTCACGTCGACATTCGCCGGTGCGTGTCGCTCGATCAGTGCGGCCTTCACGTGAGGCGGCGGTCCGCCTCCGCACGCGCTGATCAGCGCGGAGAGCAACACGACACAGATGAGGGAGCGGGGCATCGGGTGGCTGAGC
>JAYVXK010000109.1:0-8553 GCA_043785265.1 Myxococcales bacterium
CGATGGCGCTCGCGCCGAAGATGTCGGCCACGACTGCGAACGTGCGCGTGCGTGATCGTGCGTCGTCGATGCTCTGCGAACTTGCGCCCAGTGTGTTGACGCGATCGTCGAAGCCGCTCTTGGCGCCGAGCGCGAGCGCACCAAACACACCCGTGCCGATCGCGAGCGCGCAGGTGACGCCAAGGCCGATCCACACAGGCGTCATGTTCTTCGTCTTCACCGTCGGAAACACATTCGGCCTGACGACGGTGGTCGTCTCTGGAATTCCGGTGGTCGGATTGGTCGTCGTGGTCGTGACGACATTCGTTTGAGGCTCGACGAGTTCGAGACTGATGCGCTGGTTGTCGCCGCCGGCGATGTCGATCATCTTGGTCGTGCTGGTGAGTCCGGCTTTCGAGACGGAGATTTTGCGGCGTCCTGCGCTGACCATGAGCGCGTCGGTGAGAGGCGACCTGCCGACCGCGATGTCATCGATGGCGATCTCGGCGCCCTCCACATTCACGTCGATCGTCAACTTGGCGACGCGCGTGCGCAGCTTGGTGATCTCTTGTTCGACCTCCGCCTTGCGCTTGCCCTGCACGTCCTTGCCACCTGCCTGCAAGTACTGCTCGAACGCCTTGAGCGCGGACGCATAATCCTGCAGCTCTAGGCTCGTTTGGCCGAGATTGTAGAGGACCTTGTAGTTGGGAGCGAGCTCGTAGGCGCGCTTGAACTCGATGAGTGCGGCGCGGTAGTCGCCGTCGCGAAAGAGTTCGACACCACGCTGAAACCGACTGCGGGCCTCATCGGTCTTTTGCGATTGAGCAAACGCCTTTGGAGCCGACACACCGATCGTGCTGAGCGCGAGACACAGAGCCAACGCTGGACGAAGAACACGAGAGCGAGTCATTGATAAGGATCCTTGTCGTCGATGTTGTGCTTCGGCTTGGCGGTCGGAGCGACCAAGTTCGTGCCAGGGTCGGTGCCGCTCGAAGTCGGTGGTGTGTTGGTGACCGGAGGCGTCCACGTCATGGCGTTGCCTGCCTTCTTGAGCGACAGCTCGATGACGATGTCGTGGTCGTAAGAGACCAATCGCTCGTCCGATTGGTATCCAGGTGCTTGCGCCGAGATCTTGTGCGGGCGACCGTCGCGCGACACCGACGTGTGAAACGGATTCTGATTGGTGACCACACCATCGACCAGCACACGCGCACCATCGGGATGCACTTGGACGGAGATCTGCACGGTGTCGATCGGCGGAGGCACGACGGATGGTTTTGGTGCAGTCGTCTGAGCGGTGGTGTTGCTCGCGGCAGCGGTAGGGCCATCTCCGTGAGTGGCGGCGAGCGCGATGATGGCGATCACGAGGACGACTCCCGTGCCCGCGACGAGCCACGCGACCATCGGTTTGCGGCGAAAATCAGGCTCGTCGAGGAGCAACGGAGTCGCCGGTGGCGGGACGGACGCGACCGGACTCGGCGGCGGAACCGACGGCGACATCCCGCTCATCGGTATGGCGTCTTCGCGCGCGAGCGAAGGGAGTTGCCCCGTGCGCACCGAGGAGATGGTCGCGACCGGAGAAGGCATGGAGAGTTGCTGCTCGAGGACTGCGCGCAACTTCTCTCGCTCGGGCGCGAACGTCCGATTCACCAACTCGCCAATCTCCGCGTCTGTGGCACGCAGGCCATGCAGGTCGATCGCGCGATCGAGCGCGGCGCCCATTTCTGCAGCTGTCGCAAAACGCTCTCGAGGGTCGACCGCCATCGAGCGATCACAGATCTCTGCGAGGTCCGTGGGCACGTCAGGGGCCACGTCACGAATCTTCGGATGCAGTCCGTGCGTGCGCTTGTGGAGGACCGCTGCCTCGCCGTCACCCGCGGTGAGCCGCTTTCTGGCGAGCGACTCCCACACCATCACGCCGAGCGAAAAAAGATCTGCGCGGCGATCGATGTCGGTCGCCGTGATTTGTTCGGGAGCGACATAACCGAGCTTGCCCTTGAACACCCCGGTTTGCGTGCGAGCGACGGATCCGGCAGCTTTTGCGATGCCAAAGTCGACCAGCTTGACTTGGCCGTCGTAGCAAACAAACACGTTTTGCGGCGACACGTCGCGATGCACGATCGTGAGCGGCGAGCCGTCGTAGCCCTTCAACTCGTGCGCGTAGTGCAGACCAGAGAGCACCTTCGACAGCACTGTGAGCTGAACGCTCAGCGGCACATTGGGGCGCCCTGATCTTCCCATGAGCGCATGCAGGGGCTGACCTTCGAGGTACTCCATGACGATGAACGGTCGACCGTCGTGCTCACCGACCTCATAGGTTTGGATCAAGTTCGGATGATTGAGACGAGCCGCTAGACGCGCTTCGTCCATGAACATGGTGACGAACTCGATGTCCGCTGCGAGCTCTGTGCGGATCTCTTTGACGACGAGCAGCTTTTGGATCGCGGAGGGTCCCTCCGCGACCGTAAGGAGGACGCGCGCCATCCCACCCTGCCCCAGGACGGCGATCGGCCGATACTTCCCCAGGCTGTGCGCCTCCTCGCTCACCCAAACTCCTCTTGTGTACCGTTTTCGGTCCGAACTCTTCTGATGTTGACCACGCCGCGTAGCGGATGTGCCGTCTCGTTCGCCGCTAGGGCGGCGATGGCGCCAAGTCAGTGTAGCTAATGTACCCCGCGCGCGCGAAGACGCTGGTTTTGCCCATGAACTTTTGATTGGTCTTGAGGACACCCGTCACGGTGCGAGCGCCGGTGGGTGTGTTGATGAAGCCCGCGTAGCCAGTCGAGTCGGTCGCGCCTGCGGTGAGCGACGGAATGCTGCCGACGAAGTAAAAACCGCGCGTCGAGCTGGTGGTCGCGTCGATCGAAATGGCCACGTCTTTGCCGGCATGAAACGAACAATCCGTCGCTTCCATGAAGACGGCTCCAAGGCTTGGATCGATGGCATCGCCGTTCGCTTTGGCCAGCGTGATGAGCGTGTCGCGAGAGAGCATGATGACGGTGATGTACGTCGTGTCGTCGACCAGCGGCGGGTTGAAGAACACGAGCGACGGCATGATGAGCGGCAGGTAGCAGGGAGCGGCGTCTTGCCCTGCCTCGACCTGACAACCGCCGTCTGGCAAGTTGGGCTCGATCAAAACGTAACCGTCGAAGCCAGCATCCAATGTGACATTGACGATGCCTTTGAGGTCAGGCGCGATGGGTCCCAAGAGAGGCGTGGTGCAGTTGACGTCGATCTTGGCGCAAACATGCACTTTCACGTCCGTGACAGGTTGCTTGCTCACCAACTCGACGAGCGGCACCTTGACCTGCACTTTTGGCTTCTTGACGGGAGGCGCGACCACATTGCCCAAGCATCCCCACATCGGATCGACTGGCGCCGTGTCCGTGGGAGCATCGACTGGGGACGAATCTGCGATCTCGCCTTGAACGCACACATGGTTCGCGCACGTGAGAGACGACCCACCGCTGCGCCGCGCACAATCATTGTCGCTGACGCATTGCATCGCAGACGTGTCGAGCAAAACGGAACACGCGGCAATGGGTAGCGCCGCGAGGACAAATGCGAGCGTTCGGGAGAGAAGTTTCACGAATAGGCCATGGTCAGTCGAGAACCTTGAACGGTGAACGATGCAGGGAAGGCGCGCACCCGTCAAGTTGCCCGCATTTCACGCGGGAATCCGAACTGGGATAGTCAGCCTACCGTCAGTTCTACCCGAAGGGCAGCGTGGTCGGACGCGAACAGCGGTCTTTCGCGGGCAACGAGGGGGGCGGTGAGCAACAATCGAACCTCCGTGGCTCGCACAGGTGGGCCCAGCGATGGCCCACGAAAGAGCACATAGTCGAGTCGCTGATCTGGCGCGTTTTTGCCGGCTCGACGCGCCAAAGCGTTCTGTTTGGGATCGAAAGTAGAGAGGCCTGCTTCCTGGCCAAGATCGGTGAAACCCGCCATGGCCAGGCGCATCGCCTTCGCGTCGTCGCGGACGAGTGCGTGCCCGTCGACATTGAAATCGCCGCACACCACCATCGCTCGGTTGGGCGCCGACACCTCTTCGATCAGGGCGCGAAGCTCTTGCAATTGGCGTGATCGCACGCGCCCTGCCGCCGATTCGTCGCCAGACTGAAGGTGTGTGGTGATGACATCGATCGAGGTCTCGCCATCGGGAATGCTCACGCGGGCGTGCAGCATGCCTTTGCGCGCGAATCGCTCGGTTCCGACGTGCGGGGGACGAAACGTGCGGCTGGTGGTGAGTTCGATTGGCCACTGCGACGCGATTCCAAGGCCCGATCCGCCAAACGCGAGCGGCCGCATGGAGATCTCATTGCTCTCCAGGTGTTTGTGCGGATGCTTTCGTCGCGAAAAAAAATCCTGAGCTTCTTCCAACCAAAGCTCCTGCATGCACAGCACGTCGACGTCATCACATGCGAGCGCGAGAGCCTCGTGGACGAAGCGCTCAGCGTCGACAGCGCCGCGTCGGAGCAAGAAACCTTTGAGACTCTGCGTGGCACCAAAGCAGTTCCAGCTCTGCAAAGTGAGATGTGGAGGCATCCGACCTAGAGCATGGCGCAACCGCGACGCGGAGACCAGGACTTGGCGTGCTATGGACAAGCTCGTGCACGACGCTCGAACGACGTGAGAGCACGGACCGAACCCCACCCATGCGCACGCTCATCCTTGGCGACCTGCACCTCTCTGCGCACACCCCTGCGGGTGTCGCGAACGATTTGTGTGCGCTGGTCAAAGAGCACGCAGGCGCGCGGTTGATCTTCGTCGGCGATTTTTTCGATCTGTCGGCCGAATCGCCGCGAGTCGCAAGTGAGTTCGCGATCCAGACGGGCTTCGCCACCAACCCGCAGTTGACACGCGCGCTCGCCGAGCACGTCGACGCAGGCGGATCGCTCGTGTTTTTAGCGGGCAATCACGATCCCGAGCTCGGAGCCATCGGCGCCAACCATGACATCGCGCGCGCGCTCGGTGTCGACGCGCGAGCTCGTGAACGCATCCACACCTCGCCGTGGTTTTTTCGCGACGGCGCGCTGCATGTCGAGCACGGTCACATCTTTGATCCCGACAACTCACCCGAGCATCCGCTCTGTGTGCCAAGCGCGAGCCTGGGCGTGCACTTCGTCGAAGAGTTCATCGCGCCCACTGGAGCGTTCGCGTATCTCAACACCAACGAAGGCACCCCGCTCGATCTCTTCCTGTCGGCGTTTCGGTTGTACGGCGCCCGCGCTCCCTACGTCGTTTACCGCTATTTTTACGCAGTGGCGAAGGCGCTCGCCAAGAGCGGTCCGCGATTTGCGGGCATTGGCGAGAAGGCGCGCGGTGACGCAGCGATGGACGCGTTCCTCTTGCATGCCGATGCACCTCGCGAAGTCGCCGACGCGATCGCGGCCATGAGCGCCCCCCCGACGATGCGGAGTTTGCGAGACACAGTCGCGCGCTTGTATCTCGATCGTGTGGTGGCCACCGTTGCGATCGCTGCGGGTCTCGGAGCCCTGGGCCTGGGTCGCCCCGCGTTGGGTCTCGCACTCGGATCGGCAGGCGCCCTCGGACTCGCCGCAAGCTGGCTGCGTGGTCATGATCGTTACGGAGGCGCAGTCGCAGAGCGGCTAGAACAGGGCGCCAAAGGCATCGCCGACGCGACCGGAAGCAAGCTCGTCGTCCTGGGCCACGCTCACATCGCAAGCGAAAGCGGCCCGTACGCAAACACTGGGAGCTTCGCGTTTCCGCGCAACCTTCCAGGTCGCCCACTGCTTCTGGTGGAAGACGCGGCAGACCCCAAGCCCCGGCGCATTCTGTTTTCAGCCGCGTAGGACGGGGACCGGGACGGGTGCGGGGACGGGGACGGGGCGGGTGCGGGGCTGTTTATTCGACAGAACCTCCGAAACGCGCGACAACTTCGCGCATGCGATCGCTCCTAGTCCTCCTTCCGGTCCTGATCCTTCCTCTCGCGTGCGGTGGCAATGAGCTGCCCCCGAAGGATGACTCTCACAAGATCATCCCCCCGGTGGCGACCGCAGTCGACGCAGCAGCAGCCGCACCCGACAAGAGCGCGGAGCTTCAGCAGACCGCAAAGGAGGCCTATGTTTGGGGCTATCCGCTCGTCTACTTCGAGCGCACCAAACGCACGATGACCAATCTCGCGCACGTGCCGCCGGACATTTTTCAGCACACCAGCAAGCTGGCGACTCCGGCGAGTGGCGATGCCTGGGCCAACAATGACGTGCTCGTGTCGAGTGCCTGGGTGGAAGTTCGAGATGACTCGGTCGTCCTCAAAGTTCCGGACATGGGAACGCGCTGGTACGAACTCGAGTTCATCGACATGTGGGGCAACCCGTTCGCGCATGTGAGCCGGAAGTTGTCTGGGAGCAAAGCGCAGACGATCGTTTTGACTGGGCCTGGACAGACCGCGACACTTCCGGCTGGCGCCAAAGAGATCAAAGCGCCGACGGCTTCGGTGTGGATCCTCGGTCGCACGCAAGTGGATGGCGATGCCGATGTGACCAAGCTGCTGGGCATCCTCAAGTCGATGACGCTCACGCCTCAGTCAGGCAAAGCTCCACCGATGCCACCCGCTCCCGAGGCGCGTCCGCAAGACATCAAGTTCGCTGACGCTGGGTTCTACGACGAGCTGGGCGAGTTGATGAAGTTGTATCCGCCACCGGATTCGGATGCCGCGTTCGTCAAACGCTTGCAGGCCGCCGGCATCGGTGCGGGTCTCACGCCCTCGAAGACCCTGGGCGAAAAAGAAGTGCTCGCGCTCAAAGACGGCCAAAAACAAGGCGAGTCGTTGCTCGACGAGGCGATCGAGAAATTGCCCGTGCGCAAACAAGGGTGGAACCTCGACCGGAAGTACGGACACTGGGCGAACGACTTCCAGTTGCGCGCGGCGTACGCGAAGATGGGGTTTGCCCAGGCTTCGGCCGATGCAGACGAACTGTTTTCTCCGACGACCAACACAGACGACACTGGGCAATTGTTGACTGGGGCGCACGAGTACGTGCTCCACTTCGAAAAGGGGAAGACTCCTCCTGTCGACGGCTTCTGGGCGCTCTCTCTCTACGACGCCAAAGGCGGAGGTCTGGTCGACAACCCGAAGAAGCGTTACGAGGTCGGCAGCAGCACCGGCTTGAAGGCGAACGCAGACGGCACACTCGACATTCACATCTCGGCAGACGCACCGAAGGCTGGGGAGAGCAACTGGCTACCCGCTCCCAAGGGCAATGCGTTCTTGTTGACGATGCGCATGGTGCAGCCCAAAGCAGGCGACGCGACGTCGACCTACGAGCTGCCTGCGATCAAGAAGATCAAGTAGCGCGCACACGCGATCCATTCGTTCTTCGAAGCCACACTGACATCGATATTTGGCCTGTTTTTCAGGCCTCTTTCGTGGAGCGTGAAACCGTTCCGCCGGTGGCGCGTAACTCTCTCATGATGGGTCGCTCTCTCGCGTTGGCGCTGCTCTTTTCGGTGGTCGCATGCCACAGCTCTTCGTCGACTCCGATCGCGGCGCTGCCTGCGCCAGCGAAGACGATCGAGGCCGTGGCTCCTCCGAGTGCTTGGGTCAAGCCGTCGAAAGCGGAGCTGGAGAAGTCACTCACCAAGCTTCAGTTCGAGGTCACGCAGAACGACGAGACCGAGCCTCCGTTCCACAACGAATATTGGGACAATCACGCAGCCGGCATTTATGTGGACGTCGCCACGGGAGAGCCGCTGTTCAGCTCGCTCGACAAATTCGAATCCGGCACTGGATGGCCGAGCTTCACGCGACCGATCGAAGCATCACGCGTCGTCTCCACGACGGATGAGACCCTGGGCATGACACGAACCGAAGTGCGCTCCAACATCGGCAGCTCCCACTTGGGTCACGTGTTCGACGACGGGCCCGCACCGACCGGACTTCGTTATTGCATCAACTCAGCGTCGCTACGATTCATCCCGGCCGATCGACTCGCACAAGACGGTTACGCTTCGAATGCGCCGCGTTTCACCACCGGCGTCGCGTCTCCGCTTGCTGCTGCGACCAACAATGCGTGCGCCAAACCAAAACTTGGCGAGCACGCGGGTTGCGCTGCGACATTGGAGACACTCACACTGGGTGCTGGCGCGCATGTAGAGGCGCTGCGCAGCGTCGCGGGTGTCATCGAAGTAGACACGGAGAGTGACGGCGTCCACGTCTTGTTCGATCCCAAAAAGTCCTCGCGGGCGGACCTGATCGCAAAATCGACTCTCTGAGGATCGCGCGGAGCAAGCGAGACCGCGACTAGGAAGGTCAAGTCGCGCGCGCGTCACGAACTCGATGCCTCGTCTCTGGAACGTTTGAGCGCGATCGATGACGTGCTACGAGTTCGGCGATGTGGTCCGCGCGAGGCTCCTTTGCGTGTGTGATCGTGGCCTGTGTGATCGCGGCCGGCTGCGAGCGCAAGAAGTACTCGTGCAGCGAGCAGCAACCGCCACACGCGGAGCTGTATCCACGCTTGACGTGTCAAGCAGCACGTGACGAACTCGATCGCGTCGCGCGAGGCGAGGCCCCTGCGCGCGCGATCGTCCTCCGCGGGAGCGCCATGATTC
>JAYVXK010000110.1:0-24769 GCA_043785265.1 Myxococcales bacterium
ATACTACTCATACCTGTACACAGCGGTCGGCACGGGTACGGTCGCCGGTAACTCGGTGACGATTGACGGGAACGGCGATCTCGACGGCAACAGCGTCACCTCTACCTTCGAGATGGTGGGGCAGATCGCCGCCGACGGAAAACTCGTATACGCACCGGCAATCGCAGAGACGAACGCGGACGAGTGAGCAGAAAGTCGCGTAAGCGGGCCAAAGCGCCAGCGTCCCAGAGTGGACGTTCGGCGCTTCGCGCTTTTGTGGACGCGGTCAACTCCCCAAGCGTCATCGGATCACTCGTCGCGCTTGTCCTCACTGTCGTCGCTTATCATTCAGCCCCATCACGCGGCTTGGTTTGGGGCGACGACTACTCCACGACCAAGAACCCTTATGTTCAGACCTTGGCGGGACTTCCAACCTTAATGACTAAGGATTGGTGGGCAGGGTCGTCCCTAGGAGAAGCGAGCGCTTACTACCGTCCCCTCGCCGAGTTCACTTTTTGGCTGAATCGCCTCATCGGCGGCAACACATCAACCTCGTATCACATCGGCAATCTGGCTCTGCACGCGGGTGCGGTCGTGTTGCTGATGGTGTGGTTAAGACGATGCTTGGCCAGTGCCGCACACTCGAACGAAGTGAGAGTACGGGCCGAACCAGATAGATCGACCAACCCATGGCTGGTGTCCGCGCTTGGTGTTTGGTTTGCCGTCTGCGCGATCAACTCTGAGGCTGTCGTCTGGATCTCGGGGCGTTGCGAGGCGGTGGGCGTCTGTTTCGCGCTTGGGGCGTTCTTGTTAAACGCGAGCTCCACTCGCTGGAAGAACATCCTCGGATATGGACTCGCCCTCGCTGCTGCGTTGAGCAAAGAGCCCTTCATCGCGGTGCCGCTGCTGCTGGTTGCCCAAGACGTCCTCGTGCTCCGTCGTCCACGCGCGCAGTGGTTGATGCGGGCGGTCGCTGCGTTGGCCGTGGTGGGGGGGTATTTCGCGATCAGGCGACTCGTGGGTGTGCCGACTGGCAGTGCTGCAGCGTCCGTGGGGCTGTGGAGCGCCATTTGCTCATTCGTGTTCCTGGTGGCAGCCATGGTGCCTCTCGTCGCGCTCGTTGGACACTTCGACGCCGCGCACCTCTATCGCGTGCCGAGCGTGCCGGTCGTTTTGCTCGTTTCGGCAGTGCTGCTGGTCATCACTCTGGTCCTCGCGCGGCGGGCGAATCGAGGTTCTCGCCTTGCGGGTGTGGCGACCTTTGGCTGGTTGGTTTTCCTCGCAGCGCTCGCTCCCGCAGCGTTGGCAAACGCCGCCCAAGGCTTCATGGGGGAACGATACTTTTACTTTCCTCTGGCCGGTCTCATGTTGACGTGCGCGTGCGCGCTCTCTCTCGTGCGCAACGCGCGAGTGATCGTCGTGGGTGTATCGGTGGCGGCGCTCGCACAAATGCCCTTCACGATGTTGCGCGTGCGCGATTGGGTCGATGAAGAGACACTGTTTCGCTCCTCGGTCGACGCGGATCCACACAACGGGTATGCGCTGGCAGCGCTCGCCGACATCGAGGCACGCAGAGGGTCCTACGACAATGCCGAACAGCACCTCGTCACGGCACGCGCAGACGGCTGGCAAGACCACAGCGTCGAGGTCACGTCGTGCTTCGTGTACATGCACCAAAAACGTCACGCCCTGGCCGAAGACTGGTGCGCGCGGGCGACTCGGAGTAAACCTGGCGATCCGCGCGCATGGCTGAATTTAGCCTCGGAATATGTCAACGAGGGCAAGAACTCGGACGCCGAGGGCTCAGCGTCGAACGCGATTCAGCTCAAACCTTCTTACGCTGAAGCCTACTTCATCCGCGGTCTCGCGCGCTCGCGAGACGGCCAAATCGATCTGGCGCGCGCCGACTTCAACAAGACCCTCGAGCTCAACCCGGCCCATCCACAAGCAGCACAAGCGCTTCGCACTCTCCCTTAGGGCGCTCGTTGGGTTATGCTTGCCGCCGTGTGTTTTGCTCCGCGCTTACGCGCAAGCCAGCTCGGTTTCACAATGCTCGAGTTGATGAACTTTCTCGGGCTCGCTGCGGTGATTTCTGCGCTCGCGATGTATGTCGTCGCTCGGTACGTGCGCCACTCGAAGACTGCAGAAGCCATTGGGTCGACGACGGCGATCGCTCAGCAAGCAGAGGTCTATTACAACGAGTCGGACGCTCATCAACCTGCGGGTACGAAGCCAGACAGCTCACACGCCATGCGCCACTTTCCCTCTTCTTCCCGCGGCTCGGTGCCAAGACTCGAAGACATCAAAGGGAAAAAGTATCAGAGCGCGATTGGTGATTGGGCGACCTCGCCGTGGCTCGATCTGCACTTCTCGATGACGCAACCGCAGTCCTACGCGTACTCTTTCGAGTCGACTGGTAGTGGCATCACCGCCAAAGCGACCGCACAGGCGCAAGGCAATCTCGACGGCAACGAAGTCTATTCGACCTACATGGCAACTGTTTCACCCGATGACTCGCTGTCCGCGAAGGTGGATCCGATCATCGTGAAGACCGACCCAGAGGAGTGATGACACGCGCGTCAACGGGACGGCAGGTCCGCGGTGTGATTTACGCCAGAGGAGTCACGGCGCTCGAAGCTGCAATCGGTTTTGCGATCGTGGCGACCATCTTGATGGTCGGTGTCCCTGCGTTCGTCCGCGAACTGCACGCGTCGAGACAAGTCGAAGCAACGACTGGTGTACAGACGATAGCCGATCTCGCGATCGCATATTCGCACGGAAAACAGGCTGTATTTGCGTTTCCGCCAAGCGCACCACTCACGCCAGCGGTTGTTCCCAAAGGCACGCGCGAAGTCGATCCTGTTGGAGCATGGGACCAGCCAAGTTGGAAGGCGCTAGGCTTTCGACCTGTCCTTGACGACGTGCCGCACGCCTACTCGTTTGAGTTCGATTCGACGCTCTCGCCAGGCAAGTCTGGCTTTCGTGCGATCGCTCATGGCGATCTGGATGGCGATGGGACACTGAGCACCTTCGAGTTGCGGGGCTCGGCGGACGACACGAGCGCGCGCATCGAGCCAGGCATGATCGTCGACGCGGAGTTGGAGTAATGGGGCAACCCACGAGCCGTAGAACGCGAGAACCACTCGTCGCGGCACTCGTTGCTTTCGCGGGCGTGCTCGGCGTGGCGCTGACGCAACCAGTCCTCGCTAAAACCCTGCACGATTCGAAGGCAAAAGAAGACGTCTACGTGCTGCCTCCGCCCGCACAACTTCGCGCCGCGACGCTTGGTCATCACGCAGCGGCTGTCGACATGCTCTGGGCGAAGATGCTCGTCGAGTACGGCAACCACATGGTCGAGCGCCGAGCATTTCCAGACGTCACGCGGTACCTCGATTCGATCCTTGCCCTCGAACCCGATTACGCGCCCGTCTACAAGTTTGCTGACACAATCATCGTCTACAACAAACCCGAAGGTGGCACCGCGGAGGACGCACGGGTCGCACGAAGTTATCTCGAGAGAGGCACACGCGAGCGTCCCGGCGACGCGAACGTTTGGCTGCACTATGCACAGTTTTTGGCCTTCATTTCCCCTAGTTTTCTGCCCAACGGACCCGAACAAGACCAATGGCGAAAGGACGGCGCGTTTGCGTTGATGAAGGCAGTCGATCTCGGCGCTGATGCCGATCGGTCCCTGAGTGCGGCAACGCTTCTTGCGCGCTATGGCGACAAGGATGCCGCGATTCGTTCACTCCAACGTGCCTACGCGCTCACGGATGATCCGATCGCACAGGAGGACATCGCCAACAAACTCACCCTGCTCCAGGCCAGCGCAGCGCGTGATATGGCCGTCGATGACTCGCGTGCAATCGAGAGCGAGTGGCGCGATCACCTCCCATTCGTGTCCCGCGGCACCTACCTGCTCCTTGGTCCGACTCGCTATCCAGCGGCATGCGCAGGCCTATCGCGCATGGGTGGAGCGCGTGTTCGGACGTGCTCCAAAGAGTGGGGAGAGGTGCTCCCTTCTGCGCACTCGCTTTGACTCCAAGCGGCGCAGGCTCGCTAGTCTTGCTATGCTGCGTGCATGTCTTGGCATTGCTCTCGGCAACGTTTGCCGGGAACCCTTCTCGCTCTGGTTGCGGTCTTCGTTGGGTGCTCGGGTGATAACACTTCACTAGACGGCGGCCCTCCTGCGACCGGCACAATTTCGTTCGATGGCGCTCCCCCCTGGTCGTTGGAGCTGGCGCCTGGCGACGTGAAAGACGTGGGCGTCTCTGCTAGCGCGGGGCTCACGGCGATCTCGCTCGGACTCGATGGCGAGTATGGGGATGGCTGGCTCGAGCTGCCCAAGGTCGCGACCACGGACGGCCACGCGATCGTTCGCCTGCATGCGCCGAGCAGCCCGGCGACCTTCCACCTCATTGCGTCGGCGAACAAAGCGACCAGCGCGCGAATGGATGTCGCCGTGAGCGCGAACGGATTCGCGACACTGCACGTCATACCTTTTTACACAGGCCGACGTCCGGTGCCGATTGTCGTCGCGAGCGCGTTCTTGAAAGCGGCGTGTCGCGATCTGGCTGCGCTCCCGGCAAAAGATGGCTCGCCCATCGTGGTCGGCACACCCGGAGAGACGCTCGTGCTCGAACACATCCCAGCGGGCGGACACGTCGCAGTCACCGTACGCATTGCTCACTACGCGACCGGTTGCGTCGACATCGACGCGTTGGCACCGAGTGCGACGCGCGACGTGCCCATCACGGTCTACGACCGCCCCATCGATCTCGCGGCAACCGATCTCAACTCGACACTCACGTTCAAACCCGAACCGATCGACTCCGCCGCGTGGACGAGCGCCATGGGCTTCGCTGGAAATCAAACGCTCGACGCTTTTTCGCCTGGTGGGACCGGAGACGGAAAACGGCTGCTGGACGCGATGGCCCAAGCGATCGCCGATCCTTCCGACAAGCAGGCGTTCCTTCTGCAACGTTCGAACATGCAGTGGGACTCGTCGACATCTGCTTGGGTAGTGGCGCGCGGCACGCTCAGAACCCCCGCGGGAAAATGGCTGATGCAGGGCATCCCATCCACGCAACAAGATCTCGCTTTCAAGCTAAAAGCAGGCGCTTCGGCGGGCAGCGCGAACGTCACGCTCGCTCATCTCGGGCCCATCAATGCGCTGAGCGGCGGGTTGAGCGCGCCCATTCCATTCTCGTGGGTCGCAGACGCAGACGACTCTTTGCACCTGAAGGGCTCTGTCCAAATTCTCCCGACGAAACTTGCGGCTGCGTCGGCTGATGTGTTGGCAGTGATCGACGTTCCGTCGTCGAGCGATGTCGCGAGCGCGTTGGCCATCAAGATCGATTGCAAGGGGCTTGGAGCAGCGCTGGCGCAAAACGGCTATGCGTTCGCGAAGTGCGATGCGTCGTGCACGGCGTCTCTCTGCTCGACGGCACTCGGGGCGATGTGGAAGTCCGCAGGTGACACCTCGTCGTCACTCGCCGAACAAACTCTCGTCAGCATTACGGCCACGCTGCAAGCCACGGTAGGCGAGTTCGCTGAGCCGCAATCGTTCAGCGGAGCGTGGCTGGGCCAAGTGACCACCTCCAAAACCAACTTCCTCAGCAAGGGCCTCGCGACCGGCTCGCAATAAGAGGTTAGTCGACGAAAATGGTGCGGATACTCACGCGGGTGAAGCTCTCGCGTCCAGGCATCTTCGCCCACACGATCACTTCGTAGAGACCCGGTTTTCCGTGGTCCCCGAGCGGCAGGTCTGCTTTGAATGATTGGCCTTCGACTGTGATCGGAATCGGTGTCTCGAAACCTTTAGGCCAGTAGTTCTGATACGCATCGGGCAGCTGATACGAACGCATTGTGTTGGCACTTGCCGCAGGAATCGGTCGAGGAGCATCGATGCGCGCAAACCCGATGCCGCCTGGTGTGGCCGGTAAGGTGAGCGTTCCCTCGATGTGAAGGGTCGTCCCTAGCTTGGCCTTCGCAGCAATCGGCGCGTAGCTCCCATACGCATCGACGAACTCTTGCGAGAAGCACGCAGTGGGCAATTCGGTTGGTGTGGCGAGAGGCTGCGCGATGCCAATGCCCACGCGGGTGTGCATGGCGTTGAGAATGTTCTGCCGGTGACCATCGTGACCAGGGGGCTCGTTGAAGAACATGCTCTCGGTGTCTTCGACCTCTTTGGCGTCTATTTTTGGCGCTGGATCGAGAACACGCACTTTGAGATCGGTCATGCAACTCGCGTTCTCCATGACCATGTCGACGCCACCCGCTTCGCTGTGTCGTTGCTCCGGCACCGAACCGTCCGTGCCCCAATGACCGAGGTATCCGAGGTGAGCCATGTCGTCTGCGTGTCGCTGGCCGCTTGCTGTTGGATGACTGGTGTCGAGGGTGACGGGCGGCAGCTTCATGCTCGCGCGGTCACGATTGATCAACTCCACCATGTACACGCGAGCCTCTGAGAGCGTCAGCGGTCCCGTCCGCCGCTTCCAGACTGGCGTGACCGCGCTCGAGGACGTTGGCGCAACCGGATCGACTGTCGACGTGGTGGCACTCGACCTTGGCGCGACCGATCCGGGAGCGGACGACCCAGCACACGAGAGGAGTAGTAGCGCGAGTGCGCGACGCATGACCGTGTTGCTATCACGTCGCGCAGCCGCCACAAACGAGGCATGATGGGCTCGTGGCGCTGCGCGAGAGTGAACGCTTGGCTGGGCAACTGCTCGTGGTCGGCTTCGACGGTACGACCCCCCCGCAAGCGATCGTCACTGCTGCTGCAGACGGAGCGATCGGTGGTGTCGTTCTCTTCAAGCGAAATATCACAGAGGACCTAGAGCAGGTCGCGCAGCTGAACGCGGCGATCGCTCGCGCCGCACCGATCAGCCATCCGCTTTTGATCGCGGTCGATCAAGAAGGTGGACGCGTTGCCCGACTGCGCGCGGGCGTGATGAGACTGCCGCCGATGTTGTCTCTTCAGAAGATGACTGAAGACGGTCTGCGAGACCTCGCAGAAGCTCACTCGAAGGAGCTGCTCGCGCTTGGGTTCACCATGAATTTCGCCCCTGTGCTCGATGTGCACTCCAACGAGCACAATCCGATCATCGGAGATCGCGCGTTCGCGACTGATCCTCGCGGCGTGGCGCTGCGTGCGCTCGCGTTTGCGGGTGGCATGCGGCGAGCTGGGTTGCTGGCGTGCGGCAAACATTTTCCGGGTCACGGCGACACATCTCAAGACTCGCACCTCGAGCTGCCAACAGTTGCCCACAATCGCGCCAGACTCGGTCATGTAGAGTTTCATCCGTTCGCAGCGGCCGCAAAGGCTGGCATCGACGCGCTCATGACCGCGCACGTCGTCTATCCAGCGTTGGACACAGTCCCTGCCACTGTCTCTCGGAAGATCGCGACAGACTTGCTGCGCGGAGAATTTGGGTTTCGCGGTGTGCTGTTTTCAGACGATCTCGAGATGAAGGCTCTCTCAGTACAAATGACGTATGCGGAGAGCTCCGTGCGTGCCATCGACGCAGGCTGCGACGCTCTGCTCGTGTGCTCGAGTGAGGACGCTTGGCGACAAGCCCGCGAGGCAATCGCGCAACGTATCGAGAAAGACGCCGCGTTTCGCGTTCGCTGCGAAGAGGCGCACGAACGCTTCTTGACGATGCGAAAGCGCTGCCCCTCGAGAGAGAGCAACTTGGACCTCATCGGCACGGCCCGAGCGAAAGAGCTCGAGGCCATCGCATGGGCACCATGAACTTCGCTCTCGTTGCGCGCCGCATCGTCACTTGCGATCCCCAGAGGGCAACCGCGGAGGACCCGCTCGGAGTCATCGAGGACGGCGCCATCGTCGTAGAGAACGGCAAGATTACGGCTGTTGGCCGCCGACTCGATCTTTCTTTTGAAACGATGCATGCGAAAGACGCCGGCGAGTTGCTGACGCCCGCGCTCGTCGATGCACACACTCATGCCGCGTGGGTCGGCTCACGACACGGTGAGTACGCGGTTCGCATGAGAGGCGGCGATTATGTCGCAATTGCTGCCGCGGGAGGAGGGATCGGGTCCACGCAGCGCGCCATCGCGGCTGCGAGCAAAGAGGAAATCGCGACCGCTCTCGAGGCGAGACTCCGACGCATGGCTTCGCTCGGTGTTGGCACCGTCGAGGTCAAGAGTGGCTACGGACTCTTTTCAAAAGAAGAACTCAAACTGCTCGAGGCGATTGCGTCGCTCGCGACTCGCGCCGATTTGCCGCGTGTGGTGCCCACCTATCTCGCGCTGCACTCGCTGCCCAGAGACTGGACCGAGAGCCGGCAAGCGTATGTCGACCAGGCGTGTCATCTCTGCGAGCAAATCGCGACGCGCAAGCTTGCGACGTTCGTCGATGCGTATGTCGATCCTCATGCGTTCACGATTGCCGAGGCGCGCAAACTCGGCGAAACCGCAAAGTCACTGCAGCTCGGCGTGCGGCTGCATGTGGGTCAGTTCGGCGACATGGGCGGCGCAGAACTCGCTGCCGAATTGGGAGCGGCGAGCGCGGATCACCTCGAAAATGTGGGCGATCGTGGCATCGAAGCGCTCGCACAGGCCGGCGTCGCTGCGGGGCTCTTGCCGGTCGCATGCTTCACGCTCGGTCAGACACCGCCCCCTGTGGTCAAGTTGCGCGCGGCGGGCGTGCGCATGATCGTCGCGAGTGATTCGAATCCCGGCACGGCTCCGACAGAGAGTCTGCCGCTCGCGATGGCACTCGCTGTGCGCACCTACGGACTCACACCCGCCGAGGCGATTGTCGGTGCGACGCGGCACGCAGCGACGTCTCTGCAGAGCGCAGCAACGGGGATGATCACCCTCGGGTCGCCCGCGGACCTGACCGCGTGGGACCTCCCACACGAAACGTGCATCATACAACCTTGGGCCACCGCTCGGACGCGCTTTGTGTGGCGGGACGGCGTCGAGATCTCATCCCATCTGCGAGACGGCCGCTCGTAGTCGGGAGATCCCCTCCGTCACGCGATCGAGCTGTACTGCCGTAAAACATAGGCGCGCGTGCGTTGGGAAGTCCGCACCAAAAGCTTGACCAGGTGCCAGGATCACGCCCTGTGCGACGGCTCGCGCGAGCAATTCAGACAGCGGTCGACCGTCCAATATTTTGGCGAAGTCGAGAAACAAATAGACGCCCCCATCCGCGAGCGAAGTCTCGATGTTCGAACCGCGCAGTGCGTCGAACGCTGTGTCGCGTGCCAGTTGATAGGTCGTGCGCGCGCTCTCGATCCACGCTTCGTCCGAGAGCGCAGCGAGCGCGGCTCGTTGCATCACCACGGGCACGTTGAACACGGAGTGGGTCGACACCTTCCGCATCGCAGCCACCACTTCGCGAGGACCGAGCGCCCAGCCTATGCGTGCCCCTGCGAGCGCATGACTCTTCGAAAACGAAAACGCCGTGATTGTTCGATCGGACATCCCGTCCATGGTTGCGATGGACACATGCTCGGAGCCAAACGTGTAGTCCGCATAGACTTCGTCCGCGAAGACCCACAAATCATGCTCGATCGCGACACGCGCAATGGAGGCGACGTCGCGTGCGGTGAGCACCTTGCCGTCTGGATTATTCGGCGTGATGAAGTACAAAGCGCGCGTCTTGGGTGTGATGTGCGCGCGAAAGACTTCGCCAGCATCGAGCGTGGGGTCGGCGTAGAGGCGCGACGTGAGCGGCACTTCGACTATACGCGCGCCTGCGCTCGCGAGAATTCCATGAGCAAGAGGCCAATAGGGCGACGCGAGTAGCACCTCGTCTTCCGGCTCGATCACGACACGCGCAGCACACGACAGCGCGTGCGTTGCGCCAACACCGACTTGCACGTTCGCGTCGGCGGTCATCTCCTCGAACGCGCGCCCCTTTCGTCGCGCCCACCTCGCCAGCGCCTCGCGAAGTTCGGACAGACCGAACGTCGCGCCATAGGCGTAGAGCTGGTCATCGCGCGCATCGAGTTGTTTCTCGAAGCGCGCGACGAGCGGTGGCGCAAGGTAGGTGTCGCCAATGTGCAACGGAACGAGATCGCCGCCAGACTCTCGGCGCTCTGCGATCGCGCGTTCGAGCTCCGAGAAGACGGGAGGACGAATTGCGTCGGCGAAACGCGAGAGCCTAGGCATCGGCCATTTGTATCAGAACGAGCGTTACGTCGCGTGTTTGCCAAGGCCGGCTGGTGGGCGCGACAGGCTCTTTCGAAAAGTAATTGCGGTGAGCACAAAGAGTGTCGTCAAAAACGGCAGCATCGAGACGATGTCATGGAGGGTGCGCCCCTGCCCTTGCAGCGCGCCCTCGAGCGCATCGAGCGCTGCAAACACGACGCACGCGATCGCGGCGCGGCCTGGTCGCCAACCGGCGACGATCACGGCCGCGAGAGCGATGAAGCCGCGACCTCCACTCATGCCGGACTGAAACTGATGTTGCTCGAACGCGAGTGCGGTGCCGCCGAGTCCAGCGATGGCTCCACCGAGAGTCACAGCGCCGATGCGTGTGAGATCCACATTCACACCAGCGCTCACCGCTGCCCAAGGTGACTCGCCGCAGGCGCGCACCCGAAGCCCGAAGCGCGTGCGACTCATCATGGCCATGACGAGGAGCGTCGAGAGGACCGTGCCGATCAAAGTGGGATCGACGAGCGTGCGAACCAGCATGGATCCGCCAGATGCGCCTTCCCCACCAAAACGAAACGCGTCAATCGCTGGTGAGTTGGAGCTCGAATCGTAGAGCGCACGAAGCACGACTCGTGTGCCGCCGACTGCCGCGAGGTTGAGCGCGATGCCGCTGACAATCGCAGAGATGCGTCCCTTGACGACGAGCGCAGCGTGAAGAGCGCCCATGGCAGCGCCCACGGCGATGCCCGCCAGGGCGCCAATCCACGCGTTGCCGGTTGCATGTGCGACGACGACACTGGCAAGAGCGCTCGTGAGGAGCATGCCCTCGAGACCGATGTTGACGACGCCGCTCTTCTCGCTGAGGACACCACCCTGCGCGGCGCACACATAGGGGACGCTCGCGCGAATCGTCTGCGCGACCATCGACAAGGAGAGGATCGAGTCGAGCGCGCTCATGCTCGGACCCGTTCTTTTGAAGAGAAAATCGACAGCTTGCCAATCCACGCGCGAACACGCTCATCAGCGAGCGCCACCGCGACGATGACGACCGCCTGCACGACCTGCATGGCCTCGCGCGGAATGCTCGCGTTCACCGCCAGGCCCCCTTGATCGAGTGTGCCGAAGAGCAGCGCCGCGAAGACGATGCCAAGAGCGCGGCCACGACCAAGCAGTGCGACCGCGAGACCGGTGAATCCCGCGCCCGCGCCGAGGCCCTGCTCGTAATAGCCCTTGTAGCCGAGGACCGTGGCCGTGCTGGCAAGTCCTGCCACTGCGCCAGACACGACGAGCGCTTCTGCGAGACGACGCGAAACGCCGATGTGCTCTGCGGCGCACGCTTCTGGGTTTTGCGCGACGAGCGCCTGCTCGCGGCCTGCGCGCGTGCAAGGCCAGACGACGGTGGCTAAAACAAGGGCGATCAGCGCGAAGAAGACTGAAGTGTTGGCTGCGCTGCCCTCGAGAGAGTGCACGTACGTCCCGAATCGCGACAGCCGCGCGCCGGGCACGATATCGGGCGTTCTCACTGTGCCCTTCTGAGCGAGACCAAGACCGAGCAACAACCCAACAAGTGCTTCTGCGATCCGATTGGTCATGATCGTCGAGATGACTTCGTGTGCTCCCAACTTCGCGCGCAAGATCGCCGGACCAAGCGCCCAGAGCGCGCCCGCCAGCGCCGCGACCACGAGCAGCAGAGGCAGCGCGACGATCGCAGGGACGTGAGGGCCAAGCGCGGCGCCAACAGTGGCGACCGCAAGACTCGCGACGGCCATTTGTCCTTCTGCCCCAATGTTGAAGAGACCCGCACGCAGCGCGAGGTGAACGGCAATTCCACTGAAGAGAATCGGCGTGGCCTTGAAAATGACCTGACCCGCGCCATATGCGGTGCCCCATGTTCCTTCGAAGAGAAGGCCTGCCATCGCGCGAGGAGACTCACCATAAGTCCACACGATGATCGCAAACGCGAGCCAGCCGACAGCAAGGCCGGTAACCATCGCGATCAGATCCATCTCGAGCGGGCGGCGCTTCACGATTCACTCGCGGGGTGTATGGGCTCTGCGCCCGACGTCGCCTCGGCTCCCAGCATCAATTCGCCAATTTGCTCGTTCGACGTTTCGGGCGACACGGTGGCGACGATGCGACCGTGCACCATCACGACGATGCGATGCGCGAGAGCACGCAACTCCGAAAGATCGCTGCTCACGAGCAAAACGCCAGCCTTCGAGTGCGCGGCGTGTTGCACGCGCTCGTGAATGGAGCGCGCGGCGCCGATGTCCACGCCCCGAGTCGGATGGGAGAGAATCAGCACGGTTGCGTCCCTCGCGAGTGCACGCGAGACGGCTATTTTTTGCTGATTTCCGCCTGAGAGAGAGCGTACTTCTCGATCGAGATCGTGCGGCTCGACACCACCATCGGCGATGCGCTTGCCTGCCTCGACCTGCATGTCTCGCTCTCTCAAGAAGCCGGCGGTGGAGAAACTTCCGTGCTCCCCAAGCAATGCGTTGTCCATCACACTCGCGTCGAGCACGAGACCCTCGCGCTGACGATCCTCGTGCACCACGCTCGCCCGCTGCATCACAAGCTTGCCGCTATCAGGCGCTTCGAGTCCCGCGATCACACGAACGAGTTCACGCTGACCGTTCCCCTCGATGCCTGCGAGACCGACGATCTCTCCTGCGCGCACACTCAGCGTCACGTCATGCAGTGCACGTCCGAGCGTCACGTTCGTGAGAGCGAGCACCTCTGCACCCAAAGTTGCCTCTTCGCGCGCGAGCTCCAACAGCGGCTCACCTCCCATGATCGCCGTCGTGAGAGCGCGCGCTTCGTCCTCGACGTTGGTGTCTACCGAACGAGCGAGCACGACCTGTCCCTTGCGCATGACGGTGACCGTGTCTGCATGCTCTGTCACTTCGCCCGTCTTGTGCGTGACGACGATGACTGTTTTTCCGGCTGAAACAAGCCGTTTGAGCGTCTCGTAGAGAGCCGCGATCTCTTTGGGCACGAGCACCGCCGTAGGCTCGTCGAGCACGATTGTGCGCGCGCCTTTGTAGAGCACGCGCGCAATCTCGAGGCGCTGCCGATCGCCAATACCGAGATCACGCACCAGCGCATGCGGATCGAGCGTCACGCCAAGCTCTCTCGTCACCGCTGCAAGCTTCTCTTTTGCGGCCCGCTCGTCGAGTAACCACCCGCCCTCCGCACCGAGCATCACGTTCTCGAGCACGCTCAGCGGCTCGAGCAACGCAAAGTGCTGTTGCACCATCCCGACGCCCCGCGCGATGGCTTCGTGGGGAGTGTGCGGTACGAGCGCACGCCCCTCGATCTCCACGATGCCCGTGTCGGCGCTCGTGAGTCCACACGCGATCTTGAGCAGCGTGCTCTTGCCTGCTCCGTTTTCACCGATCACCGCATGCAGTTGAGCAGACCGAAATGATGCCTCTTCCACACGCACGGCGAGGACTCCCCCATAGCGCTTTTCGACGCCTCTGAGCGTGATGGCAGAAGTCACGCGCGCCACTCTATTGAATTCGCGCGCGACGAGAAGTGAAAGACATGCCCCCGCGGTCGTCGCGCACGACAAACCAGAGTTGCTCGGGTCGCGAGCGGTCGGGGCGGTCGAGGGCGACGACAGTCAGCGCGCTGCCGTCTGCGTCAGGTCGGACGAAGTCGTCGCGAAGACTGCCTTGCGATGTGAAAAAGAACGTGACGACATCCTCGGTCTGGCCAAGATAGGTCTCGACGCTGTCCTTGGTGATGTCGAGCTGCAGACTGTGTTGTCCGCTCGCTGAGCAGGTCGCGACTGTTCTTGCGTCGCACGCGGTCAATACTTTCTCCTCATTTTCGGGCCAAATCACGCCATCTACGCGCAATCGCGCGATCGTCGGGTTGTGGTTGCACAAGACGTGATCGTCTGGCGCGTTCGGATTGCACGCGCCCGGGACGACAGTGATTCGCTTCTCGCCCCACATGAACGTGGCATGGTCGTTGGTCTTGCCGGTCGCGTCGACGCAGGTCACGGGGTCGAGACCGTGCTTCGTCAATGTGACTGTGCCAGCGCACGCGGCGAACACCACGCCGACGGATCCGACGGGCAAACTCGGAGGCGCGTTCGCGAGGGCGTCGGCAGGCACTGTGATGTCGACCGTCCCGGCGTTCGTTTGAAACGACGATACGGTCGATGCACAGGTGGACACCTCCGCCGAACCGGGGTTGATGCACGTGCCCCAAGCTACGGTGACGTTCCGACCTTGGCCGAGCGGATCGGCGATCAATGCCTCGAGGTGAACGCTCTGACCGGGCGACGCGAATGGTCGGTCAGCCTGCACCGCAAGGACACGCAACGAATTGACGAGACTCGCGGGCTCGAAGTTCACCCCGTCGCAAGAGAGCAAAAACATGCCACCGCATGCAGCAAACGCGAACCGCTTCACAGCTCACCTCGCAGACCGAGATTGGGCAAGATGGGTAAACCCTTCACCGGGATCGTGCGCGAGTCGTCAAAGTTGGTCGAATAGCCCTCGACGTTGCGTCGATTGATCGCGTTCATGACGTCCAAGTAGACACTGACGTTCGCGGTCTTTCCGAGCATCCACTTCTTCTCGACGCGAACGTCTACTGAAAAGAACGGCGGGAACCGCGACGAGTTGAGTGGTCGTTGCTCGAGCGGAGCATAGGCGCCCGCGTCGGCGTCGAACGCCCCGCCCAGCACGGGCGTGTACGGATTGCCCGTCACGTAACGCACGCGCACGCCCGTCTCCCAGCCATGACCCAATCGGTAGCTGCCGAGCGCAGAGAGCACGTGCGTCTGGTCGTAGTCGAAGCGTCGGAGCGCTTGCTCGGGCAGACTTCGACGTTCGCTGCGCGAGACGGTGTATGCGATCCAGCCCATGAAACGAGCGTCCGCGTGCACCTTCAACAAGAACTCGGTGCCATAGGCAAAGCCCTCGCCCTCGTTACCATATCGAAAACCGCTCGTCGTCTCGGCGTCCGGGCGGCGCGAGACCAAATCGTAGAGGCGCTTGTAAAACGGCTCGACCGACAACTCGACGCGATGAAAAAGTTCGAGCTCGATGCCCGCCGAGACTTGCGCGCTGCGTGCGACGTGAATGTCTGGCGTGCCAAACTGCGGATCATTTTCGTAAACTTGAGGCGCTTGCGTGTAGAGCCCCGCGGCAGCTTTTAGGGACAATTTCGGATCGGGCGAGACGAGGTACCTCACCGTCGCGCGCGGCTCGATCGCGAGTTGCGGCACATTGGTGAAAGTCTCTGCGCGCACGCCGACAATCGTGGTCAGTGATTTGGTCGGTCGCACCTCTGCGCTGATGAACGCCGCCGGATTGAGAAGTCCGAAGGTGCGATGCTGTTCGATGCGCTTGCGACCAAAGAGCGGGCCGATGTCTGGCTCTTCGCCTGAAGGGACCGCGGGGAAACGCAGACCGAGTTCGTAGGAGCCGCCTTCGATGTCGAGTCCGCCAAGCAACCGCAGAGATTTACCGACGGGCACATCGACCTGCGCGCGACCGGCCCCGCGGTAAACGTCGTTCATGCCATTGAGCAGACTGCCAAGACTGATCGAGATCGAATCACGACCGACGGAGCCCTGTGCACTCCAACGCACACCGCCGCTCGTTTTCCCTTCTGCGCGCACCGTACCGCGCCAAAACACCGTGGTGTTTTTGAGGTCTCCCGTGAAACCCGCGTCGTCCGATGTCGACGGCAGAAGTGTGATCGCGATCGCGTCGTTCGATCCGATGAATGTGCTGCGTAGCGTCGCGTGATCGCCCAAGTCGCGTTCGATCATCGCCTGGTAGTCATAGTAAACAGGCGCGGTCGTCACCCCGAGCGAGAGGGCGTCTGCGACTTGCGGAAACCATGCGTCGATGTAACTGCGACGTGCAGCCACGAGCACGCGGGTGTGTTTGTCGAGCGCGCCTTCTACGAGTCCGCGTGCGTCGATGATGTCTGCCTTGAGCAAGCCGTGAATCCCGTCGTGAGTCGGCCCTCGAAGTCCAACGTCGACGATGCCACCGATCCCACGACCGAACGCGACATCATAGTTGCCAGGGTAGACATCGAGTCGCTCGATCAACTCAGTCGGCACGATCGCCGCCAACCCGCCAAAGTGAAACGCGAGAGGCACGCTCGCTCCGTCGACGAACACTTGCGAGTCCTGAGGCGCAGAGCCGCGCAAGATGATTAACCCGCTAAAAGCAGGCGCGCGCGCAACACCGGGCAACGATTCGATCGTGCGCAACGCATCCCCCCCAGTGCCAGGAATCGTCTCGATCTCTCGATGATCAAGAGTCCGCCTAGTCGCGCTTTGCGTGGCTCGCTGACCCGACACATGAACCTCGTCAACATCCGGAACCGGAGACGGAGGCGGAACCGGAGACGGAGACGGAGACGGAGGCGGAACCGGAGACGGCAACGGAGACGGTCCCTTCAAGTGCAACCGCAACGCGATCCGACTCCGCACCGCCCTCCCCTCGCGCATCGCCGGCGCGAACGTGTACTGCGTGGCGGTGTTCAACGCGACGTCATCGAGCGCATCCTGCCGAGCCCCCGCGAGTTTTACTTCGCCAACGCTTCCATCCGTCTCGATGGTCACGAACACGTCAACGTCCCGCTCGAGCCCCGCAGTCTCGGTGGGATACGACGGCTGCGCTGCCGTACCGACTCTCGGCGGCGTCAGCGTTTGCGCGCGAGCATTCGCACCAAACGTGAGGATCAAGGCGCAAAGCAAGACAGTGATTCGTCGCACAGCGAGCGCATCCAACTTCGGTTCGGTTGCTCTGACAAGTCCTCTCCTCCGAGAAGCCCTCGAGGTTGCAAATTCGTCGTCTTGGCCTACGTTGCCGCGGCGTGAGCGATCCCAAGGCAGTCCACAAGCGCTTTCTCGACTACCGCGAGACGCACGTCTACTTCGGTCGCAAGATGAAGCTGCTCGATCTCGCGACCTTCACCGCGCTCGACGCAGAGCACCGCGCCCTCACGGAGAAGGGCGCGTCACGCGATGACGAAGAAGAAGCCCGTTTCGAAGAGGTATCGAACCTACTGCATCGCGACTAGCGCGCGCCGACTCGCTTCTTCTTCGCAGCCGCGATTTCGATCGGTGCAACATGAGAGGATCGGCTCGTGCGCGTTTGGGCGGGCAAACCTGCGTGCAGCTTTGCGTCTTCGAGGATGGTCTCGCAGAGAGTGCCGTAATCGATGCCGGCCGCTGCAGCGATCTTCGGCAACAGCGACGTGGGCGTCATGCCAGGCAACGTGTTGACCTCGAGGACGTACTCGTTCTCGCCCTCGGTCACGAGCAGATCGACACGACAGGCGCCGGTCACTCCAAGCGCACGAACGGCGCGCTCGGCGAGATTCATCACGCCACGCGATCGTACCGAGGGCAATCGCGGAGGGCAGATGTACTCGGTCATGCCCGCGGTGTACTTCGCCTGATAGTCGTACATGCCGCTCTTCGGAACGATCTCGATCGCTCCTAAAATGCGGCCTGCCATGAGTCCAACGTGAACTTCCATCGCGGAGATAAAACGCTCGACGATGACGGAGTCGTCATGCACGAGCGCGCCTTCGATGCCTTTGGCGAGCTCGGAAATGTTCGTCGCCTTGGTGACGCCGACACTCGAGCCTTCTGCGCGTGGTTTGACGATCACTGGAAAGCCGAAGCTGCCATGAACGTCTTCCAGATCATCGAGGTCGCTCGCGGCGGCAACGTAATAAGGAGGCGTCGGGACATTGTGCAGACGAAAGAGCTCTTTCGCTTTCAGTTTGTCCATCGCTAGCGCGCTCGCGAGCACGCTCGATCCCGTGTACGGCACGCCGAGCAGCTCGAGCAGTCCTTGCACGCAGCCGTCTTCGCCGCCTTTGCCGTGCAGCGCGAGAAACGCTACATCGATGTTGGCTTCACGAACGAGCTGGTCGATGCCGCGCGTTTGAGGTCCGAACGCAATGCGCACGACCTCATGCCCGCGCTCCTCGAGCGCATGAGCGACTCCTTCGCCGGTGCGGAGAGAAACGTCTCGCTCGGCACTCATGCCGCCCATCAGAACCCCTACTCGTCGCTTCATCATCTCCTGGGTCCTCTCCATCGCACCTTAAAGCGACGAAATTGTTTCTGTCGTCAAGATCAACTTGTTGCCGCTTCTGCGCCAAAGACGTTCGAGGCCAAATTCAGGCTCGAAAAGGCTTGGTGCCCGTGTCCAATGCGACACGACGTGTGGCTCTCGTAGCCTCACCTTCGCCTATCAAGGACCGAGCGAGGCGTACAACTTCCTGGGCAACTTCGTCGGTGAGTTCTTTCAATCCAACTCGACGAGGATCGCGGTGATGTTGTCTTTGCCACCGCGTTCGTTGGCCATGTCGATAAAACGTTTCACCGCCGTGTTGCCGCCAAGCTTGACGACCGGTTCGACGTCCGTCTCGCGCAGGTATCCGTGGAGGCCATCCGAGCAAAGCAGGAAGCGGTCGCCTGCCTCGAGAGCGATCAGTCGCGTGTCTACTTCGACATAGTCTCGGTTGCCCACGGCTCGGGTGATCACATTGCGATGAGGCGACACCTTGGCCTCTTCGTGCGTGATCAGGCCTTGTTTTAGCTGCCAAGCGATGAGCGTGTGATCTTCGGTGAGCTGTTCGACAGTGTCCTTGGCAATCCGATAGATGCGGCTGTCACCCACTTGCGCCGTGACCGCATACGCGCCGAGCACCAACAGCGCGCTGATCGTCGTGCCCATGCCGCTCTTCTGGCGATCCATCTCGGCCATCGAGAAGACCATGTACGTCGCTGCTTGGATGGCGCTCTCCATCAGGCGAGAGGCGGCTCGCACGGCTGCGTCATCGAGCGGCTCGCATAGCGGAGAGAGCTCGCGCTGCCCGCGTTTGACCATTCCATAGACGGTCTCGACTGCTTCTTGGCTGGCGACTTCGCCTGCGGCGTGACCGCCCATGCCATCTGCGACGACATACAGACCGAGTTGATCGTCCGTAAAATAGGCGTCTTCATTCGCGGCGCGCTTTCGCCCCACGTCACTCAATCCATACGATACGCATGTCGCGTATGGGAGTCTCACTGCTGCGAGTCGTCTGCTCGATCGGCGGGATGCCATCGTCGATCGTGGGAGTATATAGAGACTGAGGTCGGCTGTCGCCTGGGCCTTGGTAGAACATTGCCCCCCGTGTAGCTTGCGGCTGTGGCGGCGAGCATTCTCCCGGGAAAAGGCCGTTTTGGCGGCGCAGACATCGCGCTCGCTTCGATCGTCATTGGCATCGTCGCGATGATGATCGTGCCGCTGCCGACATGGCTGCTCGATGTGCTGATCGCGACCAACCTCAGTGTCTCGGTCGCGATTCTGCTCGTCGTGCTGTACGTGCCCGATGCGCTCGCGATCGCCACGTTTCCGACCTTGCTCTTGCTGACGACGCTGTTTCGTCTCGCGCTCAACGTCTCTTCGTCTCGCCTCATCCTGTTGCAGGCGGACGCCGGTGAAGTGATTCACGCCTTCGGTACGTTCGTCGTGCGCGGCAACTATGTCGTCGGTGCCGTGGTCTTTTTGATTCTCACCATCATTCAATTCATCGTCATCGCAAAAGGTGGCGAGCGCGTCGCAGAGGTCGGTGCGCGTTTCGTGCTGGACGCCATGCCGGGCAAGCAGATGGCCATCGACGCCGAGTTGCGCAGCGGCACGATCGACGGCAACGAAGCGCGCCGCCGCCGACGCTCACTCTCACGCGAGAGCCAATTTTACGGGTCGATGGACGGCGCGATGAAGTTCGTCAAGGGTGACGTCATCGCTTCGGTGATCATCACAGTCATTAACATCTTGGGCGGTCTTGCGATCGGCGTCGCTCAAAAGGACATGTCGGTCGTGGTTGCTCTCAAGCGCTACGGTCTGTTGACGATCGGCGACGGACTCGTCTCTCAGATCCCTGCGCTGGTCCTCTCGACTGCAGCAGGTGTCCTCGTCACGCGAACAGCCAGCGAAGAACCAGACACCCCGCTCGGAGAAGAACTCTCGCGACAACTGCTCGGTACGCCGAAAGCGCTTCAAGTCGCGGCTGTGTTCGTCCTCTTGCTCGCCATCGTTCCGGGTCTGCCCACTGCGCCGTTTCTCTTGATCGGTTTGTTGCTCTTGTTTGTGGCACGCTCGCGCACCAAACAACTCGTTACAGACGATCAGCGCGCGGCAACCGAGCCTGCACCCCAGACAGAGAAACGAAAAGGCCCTGCGTTCGTGCCCATGGTGGTGCCTTGGAGCGCAGAGATTGCAGAAGATCTCGCGCCGCTTTTGGAAGACGGAACCACCGAAAAAGGACAAGAGCGGCTCGGTGTTCGATCTCGAATCGTCGGGTTGCGCGACAGAGTGTTCGCCGAGCTTGGTGTTCCATTGCCCGCGCCTCGCGTGCGCGTCGCGGCCGGACTGCCTGCGAGACATGTCGTGCTCGCGTTGCACGAGGTGCCCGCGAAGGTGTTCGTGTTGCCAAAAGAAGTGGCCGACGACGACGTGGCCACGCACATCGAATCGGAAACCGCCGACATGTTGCGCGCGCGCGCCGCTGACTTTCTGGGCCTTGCGGAGACACAACGACTTCTCGACGAACTCGAACAGTTCGCTCCCGCAGTGGTTCGCAATGTCGTGCCCAAGCCCGTGTCGCTTACTTTGCTCGCGGACATCTTGCGCCGCCTAGTCGAAGAGCGTGTGAGCGTGCGCGATCTGCGTGCCATCCTCGAAGCGCTGTCGACCGTGGCCACTGCCGAGAAGGATCCGCTCAATCTCGCGGAGTTCGTGCGTGGTCAATTGCGCCGCGCGATCACCTTCAAACTGACACGTGGCGCCCCGCATTTGGGCGTGTATTTGCTGGATCCGTTGATCGAAGACACGGTCCGTCGCAGCGTGACACGCACACCGAATGGCGCGTTCTTGACGCTCGCACCTGCGGCAGCGCGGGACATCCTCGCGGCGATCAAGCGGGCGCTGACCGAAGGCCGATCGCAGGGTGACGAGGCGCCGCCGGTGCTCTTGACTCAACCCGACATTCGCCGCTTCGTGCGCAAGCTGATCGACGTCGAAGTGCCCGACGCGACAGTGGTGAGTTTCGCGGAGTTGCTGCCAGAGGTGTCTCTACGTCCGCTCGCGCGTGCCCATCTCGGCGGAATCGGATGACGCTCAACGACGCAAACACATCTCGGTGGTTCGATACGGGCGCGCAGGCAACTCGCTCGTGTTCTCGAAGCCCATTCGTGCGTAAAAACCTTGCGCGTCGCGCGTCCCGAGATGCACAAGACGCGTCTTACGAACGGCAGGGTGATCGAGCAAGAGGCGCATCACCGCATCCGCCGCGTACTTGCCTCGCCACGCGGGCACCGAAATGACGTCGTAGATCCACGCACGTTTGCTGCCGTCCGAAATCGCGCGGGCTGAAGCGACGGGACGCCCGTCGAGATCTCTGGCGATGACCCAAGCGCTCGAGGCGACATGCGCGTCGGCGATCTCTTCGCGAGAGAAACGATCATTCCAATAGGTGCCGGCGAGCAGCTCTGCGACTTCTTCCGCATCAGCGATCGAAGGCTGCACGCACAAGGACAGCGCCGCAGGAGCGCGGAGAAATTCCGGAACGGGCGTGTCGTCGCACGCGTGCATCACGAGCTCGATCGCGCGCAAATCGCCCTGATTTCCGCGACGCCAGAGGCCTTCCATGATTCGCACGCGCTCGAGCGGCTTGCGATTTTGCGCGAGCTTGGACTTGCCGTCGAGTTTATCCAACGACACACCAAACACGAGCAGCGACGCAATCTCCTTGGCATACAGCGGGTGAGTGTGATCGAGCGGCACGAAACCGCCCTCGGGTTGATGCTTGTTCATCAGCGCGGTGAGCACGGTTGCTTTGAGTGCGCCTTCCTCGATCGCTTCGAGCACGCCATGCACTTGCACCGACCGGTAGAGAGTCGTGGCAGGACACGCGCGCTCGGGATCGACGAAATAGCTTGGCAAGGACGCGATGGTCTCGGTGGCGCTCACGACCGCTTCGCGACCGAGTGCCAACGTCTTCTCTCCAACCGCCGCCCCATGGAACGTGATTCTGCCGTCCACGATCGCGGCGTTCATCTCCCGAAAGATCGGCTCACCTGTCTGGGTGGTCGTTGCAATGGAGACGGAGGGTGCGTCCCGCAGAAGATCCATCGCCTCAGCGCGTGGCATCCGGAAGAAGCTCTCTTTTCGCACGAGGCGAGGATGCGACTTTGATGGTCTTGTCAAAAGGTCCAGATTGATTACTTGTGCTAGACCAGTTGCATGCACGCCTGGTCTCTCGAACTTTCTGCGACTGGCGCAGCCGGGGAACCGCGTTTTTTGGCCATTTCGCGGGCGATCGCTTCGGCGATTCGGCAAGGTCGACTCCAGCCAGGGGCTCCTCTCCCTGGGAGTCGGAGTCTGGCGGGAACGTTGGGGGTGCACCGCAACACGGTCCTCGCGGCACTCAAGGAACTCGAGAGCGAAGGTTGGATCGAGACCGCCCCGGCGCGAGGGACATTCGTGCGCTCCACCTTGCCCGACCCAGCTCCACGCGCGCTGAGAGGCACGAAGAGCGGCGAGCGGGATGCGGCGCGCATGTCGTTCGACCTTCGCGGACCGACTGTCAGCGCGGAGAGCTTGCGTCATCACTACGGTCGCTCGCGGGCCCACGACAAAGGCATGCTCCCGCTGCTCGGGGGGATGCCAGACTTGCGCCTCTTGCCGCGCACACTTCTCGCGCGCGCTCACCGCCGGGCGTTATCGGCGCGCGGCTCTTTGTCTTATGGTGATCCATTTGGAGACGAGCACCTCCGTGCCGAGCTTGGGACCATGCTTGGGCGCATGCGTGGCATCGCGCACGCATCGCGCGGACTCGTCGTCACGCGTGGCAGTCAAATGGCCCTATATTTAGCCGCACAAGCGATCCTCGATCGCGGCGGTGTCGTCCTCGTGGAGTCGATGGGCTATCGCCCCGCGTGGGAGGCGCTGCGCCTCGCCGGCGCGCGCGTGCTGCCGGTTGCGATCGATCGCGAGGGTATTCGTACGGATGTCATCGACGAGATCTGCGCACGCGAGCCCGTGCGCGCGGTCTACGTGACACCCCACCATCAATACCCGACGACCGCCCTGCTCTCGCCTGGTCGACGCATGCAACTCTTGGCGCTCGCGAAGAAGCATGGCTTTGCCATCCTCGAAGACGACTACGATCACGAGTTTCATTACGATGGCCGGCCTGCTCTACCGCTCGCGAGCGCGGACACGCACGGCTCCGTAGTTTACATCGGCACACTCTCGAAAATTCTCGCGCCCGGACTACGACTCGGCTTCGTGGTGGCCCCCGAGCCTCTCGCTGCGCGCATCGCTCAACTGCGCACTTTCGTCGACCGCCAAGGCGACCTCGTCACCGAGCGCGCAATCGCTGATCTCCTCGAAGAGGGCGAAATCCAGCGGCATGCGCGCAAAATGAAACGCGTGTACCATACACGCAGAGACGCGCTTGTTTCCGCGGTGCACCGTCACCTCGGGGACGTGCTCACCTTCCGCGTGCCGCAGGGTGGCTTGGCCTTGTGGGTCAAAGCGAGCCGATCAATCGACGTGGACGCGTGGGCGGAGAGAGCGGCCAAGTTGGGCGTGCTCGTTCAGACCGCGCGCCGCTTCGCGTTCGATGGCCGCGCGCACTCGGCGATGCGGTTGGGCTTTGCTCCGCTCGACGAGCGCGAACTCGAGATCGCGGTCACGCGCCTCGCGAGTTGCCTGCGTTAGGCCTTTTGGCGGACCATTTTTCGTGGAACCGCGCCGCTGCGCATGATCATCTGCTTGGCTGCGCGATCGAGGAGCGGATGCACCTTCTTGCCCACGAACATCGCGAGCAGATGCGGATGCGTCTCTGCGAGCTTCTTGAGAGCGCGCTCTGCCGCTTTCATGTCGTGATTGGCTGCGTGGGCGAAGGCGCGCGCGCGATACATCTGAATGCGCATCTCGCCCATGGTCACGTCTTCGGGATCGAAAAGATCGAGTGTGTCGATCGCCTTTTTCGCCGATCCCGTGCGAGCCCAGGTCTCTGCGGCAACCGTGGCGAGCATCGCGCGGACCTTGGGTTCTTGCTGCTTTCCGAGCTCGAGCGCGTCGACGAGCGGTCGCGCCTTTTGCGGCTCGCCGAGCGTGAGATGAATGTTGGCGCGCATGGCGCGAACCTGATCGGCCATGCCCGGCAAGTTCACTTTGTCGAGGTTGATCCCTTCGAGAGTCTCCAGGCCCGTCCGCGGATCTTCCTGCATCTCCAGCTGTGCGCGCGCGATCGTTGCTTGAACATCGTCCTTCTTGAAGTCAGCCTTGAGTCGGATGAGCGCTGCTTTGCGACCTTCGTCAGTGTCCGCACCACGCAAGAGCGCCCCGAGTGCCTCGGTCTTTTGGAGGTATTGCCGGAGCCATACGCCTGCCCCGACGACCACCACGGTGACGACACCAGCCGCGTAGTGCGGCCACACGACGTGCTGCCAAGACCACACCGCAAGCGCAAGGACCCACCCGACAACGACTGCGCCACCGACGCGCAGATAGAGCTGCTTCATGTCGATCGGTGGGCGATCGCCTGACGGTTTGGTGAGATCGCGCAGCTCGGCTTGCACCTCTGCCGCGCTCTT
>JAYVXK010000111.1:0-2582 GCA_043785265.1 Myxococcales bacterium
TTTTGGGAAGGGCGCTCGGGGATGCAAGAGCCCTCCAAAGACTTGGCGAATGCGTACCGCAACGCGGCAGACGTGGTCGACCGCTGGATGACCGCACGCACCGCCGAGAGAGCCGCAAAAGCGACCCTCGACAAGCAACGACAAATCCTGCGCGACCTCGAATATCAAATTACGCAATTGCGTGAGTCGCTGGTCAACCACGAAAGCAACGTGGAGGCGGAGCGCGCAGACTGCGAGCGTTTGGTGTCGCGGATGGGCCGCGAGATCGATCAAGGAGAGAGCGAATTGCTCGAACTCGCAACGACCTTCTGCGCGCCGCTCCGCAACAAGCCCGAACTCGTCCCCATCTTTGCCCGCCTGGAAGCGGCCTAAATTCAGCCGAAATGCGTCGATCGCTCGAAGTCATCGTCAACGGCGCCCGCCATCACATCGACGACGTCGCGCCGCACACCAGTCTCTCGCGGTGGCTGCGTTCGCAGGGGATGACTGGAACGAAAGAAGGGTGCGCAGAAGGCGACTGCGGCGCATGCACCGTCGCTGTCGTGGAGCGCGATTGTCGCGGAGCGGGCACCTACCGCGCCATCAACGCGTGCATCGCGTTACTCCCCATGCTCGACGGCCGTGAGATCGTGACGGTGGAGGGACTGGCGCTCGAGCGCAAAGAAGGCGCGCCGCCACGCATGGAGGACCTGCATCCGGTGCAACGCGCGATGGTCGAGCGGTATGGATCGCAATGTGGCTATTGCACGCCAGGGTTCGTGGTCTCGATGTTCGAGGCGTACTACCGAGGCCTCGGCCCGGAACGCGAGTGCGCGATCGCCGATCAGTTGCACGGCAATCTCTGTCGCTGCACCGGCTACCGCCCGATTCGCGATGCGATGAGCGACGCGCTCGCAGCGAAGCCAGCCACAGAAGACCTGTTTCAACTTCGCTTGAAACGAGCGGTCGATCCTTTGTTTTCGCTTGATTTTAGCTCTCATGGCGAGCGGTTTGTGCGACCCAGTTCGCTCGAAGAGATTTGCAGGTTGCTGGGCGCGCACGATGACGCAGAGCTGATCGCCGGCGCCACGGAGATCGGCGTCGAGATCAACAAGAAGGCCAAGCGCTTTGGGTTTTTGATTTCCACCGAAGGCGCGCCCGAGCTCGCGAGTGTGACGCGCGACGATCAAGGATGGTCGATTGGCGGCGGGGCGACTCTCACCGAAGTCGAAGACACAGCCGCTCGGGAGATGCCTGCCCTGCGCAAGATGCTCAGTGTGTTTGCCTCGCGACAGATTCGTTCGCGCGCCACGATCGCAGGCAATCTCGTGACGGCCTCTCCCATTGGTGATCTGGCGCCGGTGCTGCTCGCGCTCGACGCGACCGTCGTGCTCGCAAGTTGGGATGGCAGCAAAGTCGCAAAGCGAGAAGTCGCGCTCGATGAGTTCTTCTTGGGATACCGCAAGACGGTTCGCGCACGAGACGAAGTGCTCACGGTGATCCGTGTTCCGCATGGTGCTGCGGGGCGACTTTCGGATTCGTTCAAGGTCAGCAAACGTCGCGAACTCGACATCAGCATCGTCGCGGCCGCATTCACGATCGACCGAGATTCAGCTGGCATCGTCACGCGAGCGCGTCTCGCGTTTGGCGGCGTCGCGGCGACGCCCATGCGCGCCAAGAACGCCGAAGCCTCGCTCGTTGGCAAACTCTTCGACGAGAGCGCGCTCTTGCGAGCGACCCACGCTCTCTCGCGCGAGGCCAATCCGATAGACGATGTTCGCAGCGGCAAAGACTTTCGCAAGGGGCTCGTCTCGTCACTGTTCGAAAAGTTTTTTCATGGAGAATCGAGTGAGGGGCAAGACGAGCCGCTCGGTTTCGCATGCACCGCTCGACCATCAATCGCGGACACGTCGCGCGCGTTGCACCACGAGAGCGCCATCGGGCATGTCACGGGCGCAGCGCGCTACGTGGACGATGAGACGCAAGCGCGCGGCGATTTCCTCGAGATGTGGCCGGTCATGTCGCCTCACGCGCATGCCCGAATCACACGGCGCGATCGGCAGAAGGCCCTGGCGATGCCTGGAATTAGCTGCGTGCTCTTCGCCGAGGACATTCCTGGCGAGAACGACGTGGGCGCGATTCGGAAGGACGAGACACTGCTCGCCGCGACCGAAGTGCTGTTTCACGGGCACCTGGTTGCGATGGTGGTCGGGCAATCCTACGAGGCGTGTCGCGCGGCAGCTGCTCTCGTCGAGATTGAGTACGAGCCGCTGCCAGCCATCGTGGGAATCGAACAAGCCATTAGCCAAAACAGTTATCACACGCAGCCTCATCGTATTTCGAAGGGCGATGCCACAAATGCGTTGAAGGCATCGGCCCATCAATTGTCGTTCTCGATGGAGCTAGGCGGCCAAGAGCACTTCTACCTCGAGTCGCATGCTGCCTGGGCCGAGGGCGGCGAGGACGGCGGGCAGCGGCTCGTAACCGACCTTCACCTTCGCGGCGGCGCGGCGACAGAGATCGGCAGACGCGCCGACGACGAGCGCGACGACCTGACCGTGGTAGAGGACCTCGTCGGCGGCGAAGAGCGGCTCGTCGTGACG
>JAYVXK010000112.1:0-8541 GCA_043785265.1 Myxococcales bacterium
GCGATTGAGCTCTTGTCGGAGCTCTTCGACTTCTCGCTTGCGATCTGCCATTCGCACGACTCCCTGCTGCGTCTACCCGTACGACACATGAAACGTACGGTCGTCAGGTGCGCGCGTCCACCCCACTTCGACAAGAGGGTCGGACTTGCACCCGCCATCGCGCGCGGGCAAGCTGAGAACATGCATGGGCTGCGCGAGAAGTATGTCGAGATGAGGGCGCTGCGCGAGATGGCGCCATCGACGCAAGTTCGCCCGCGTTTGCGAGCCCTCGCAGAGAGATTTCCGGGCGCGTTACGCGAGATCGACGAACTGCCCATCGCAGAGATTCACCGTCGCATCGCGCTGCTGGATCGCGTGAACGAAGGCGCCACGCCAGAACGTTGGATGACGGTGACCGCGCGATTCCACACTCTCGCGCGAGGTGCGCTTCGGGCCAAAAAATGGCTTAGATCGCGCCGCACGGTCGACGATGCGATGCGTGCGCAGTTCTGTTCGGCTCACACGGACGACGAAGCGCGTGACTGGGCCGAGCATCTGGCGAGCGTCGCCGC
Organism: Myxococcales bacterium; assembly: GCA_043785265.1. GTDB lineage: Bacteria > Myxococcota_A > Polyangia > Polyangiales > Polyangiaceae > JANYHY01. Next base: position 552 of record JAYVXK010000112.1, read on the forward strand.
GCCAATCGGCGGAAGAATCACTCGGGTCGTGATGGACCGGCTAGCGCGCGAACAACAGCTCTCGCTGGCAGAGACGCAACGTCTCGTGCGCCCGCACGCACGCGTCGCGCGCTGAATCAGTCACTCTTCGCGGGCGGCGTCGTGCTTGGTGACTTTGGTGCGGGCGCCTTCGTCTCGCTTTTGGTCTCAGACTTGGTGTCGGCGCTCTTGGTCTCGCCCTTGGCGTCCGCGCTCTTGGTCTCACTCTTGGCGTCTGCGGTCTTTTCACTCTTGCCAGCGTCGCCCTTGGATTCTGCGCTCTTGGGTTTCGCAGAGGAGTAGGCGTCTGCGTACCAGCCGCCTCCTTTCAAGATGAACGTTCCGCCGCTGATCTGACGCTCGGCCGTTGCCTTGTGGCATGTGGGGCACTCGGTTGTGGCAGATTCGGTGATGCGCTGCACTTCCTCCCATTGGTTTCCGCAAGTCTTGCAGAGGTATTCGTAGGTCGGCATGTACGTCGCGCGAGTTATGGCGGGCGCGCGGGCTTGTCAAGCGCGCGTCGACTTTGAGGAGTGGGATGGGACTAGCTTTGGGACCAGGTTTGGCACGTCGCTGGTGGGGGCATGAGGTAGGAGATCGTTAGCAAGCTTACGATCGGAACTTCGCTAGCGCGTTCAGCGAATGAGCGCCTGAAACATGCGATCTGCATGCGTATTTCCCTTGCAAAACGCGGCGTACCTGCCATTTTGCTCAGTGACCACATGTGAAGTGACCATACGCTTTGCATATGGCAACCACGAACAGTCAAAGTCGTCTCACTAGACCCTTTGCTGTTCGCCTGTCGAGCGGGCTGGAACCGCTCAACAACGGAGAGACAGAAGTGAAGATCCGCAAGCTCGAGCTGCATGGGTTCAAGTCATTCGTCGATCGCACGGTCGTCCGCTTCGATAGCGACGTTCTCGGTATCGTCGGACCGAATGGCTGCGGCAAGTCGAACATCGTCGACGCGATTCGCTGGTGCATGGGCGAGCAGAGCGCCAAGCACCTTCGCGGACGCAGCATGGAGGACGTGCTGTTCAGCGGCTCCGAGTCACGCGCAGGCGTCGACTTCGCGGAGGTCACGCTCACGTTCGACAATGACGATCCCACCGACGTGCCGATCGAGTTCAAAGAGTACGCGGAGATCGCCGTCACTCGTCGACTCCATCGCAACGGCGACAGCGAATACTTGGTCAACAAGACGCCCGTGCGACTCAAAGACATCACCGATCTTTTTCTTGGAACGGGCGCGGGCACCAAAGCCTATTCGATCGTCGAGCAAGGTCGCATCGGTCTCATTGTGAGCGCCAAACCTGAAGACCGGCGCATGCTCATCGAAGAAGCCGCGGGTATCACCAAATACAAATCCCGCAAGAAACAAGCCGAAAAGAAGATGGAACTCACGCTGCAAAATTTGCTGCGCGTGGGCGACATCGTGGCCGAGATCGAGCGCAACTTGGGATCGCTCAAACGACAAGCCGCAAAGGCCGAGCGGTTTCTCGCCTATCGCAACGAGCTCGAAGACTTGCAGCTCTTCGACGCGTCGCACAGGTACCTCGAACTCATTGGTTGGACGAAGCTCTACACGGTGGACGTCGCCCACCTCGGCGAAAAGAACGAACAGCTGCGCACGGACTTGGGCACGCGGGAGGCCGAGATCGAAACGGCGCGCTTTTCAGCACTCGCCGCAGAAGACGTACTCGAGAAAGCGCAGAACGAGAGCTTCGCCTGCACCAACGCGGTCCGCACCGAAGAGGCCGCGATCGACCGTGCAAGAGATCGATTGGCGTCGCTGCGCGAGCGCGAAGATCAATCGATGGGCGAGCAAAAGTCGCTGCACGATCAGCACGTGTCTCTCGAGAGCGAACGCGACGTGCTGGCGTACGAAGTGGCGTCTTTCGAGGCAGACGAGACCGTTCGCGCAGAAGATCTCGCCGCACGAGAGGCCTCACTCGCTGAGAGCGTCTCGGCGCATCACGCGACTGAAGAGCGCGTGGTATCGCTTGCGCGAGCGGTGAGCCAGGCCCACGCAGAGATCGCGAGCTCACAGGCCAAGCTCGAGGGCTTCGAACGTCGTCGCGAAGACGCCGAGATGCGTGCGAACCGACTCGAAGGCGAGCGCGAGCGACTCGAAGGCGACGAAGTCGAGTACGCAGCCAGGTCACGCGCTCTCGAGAAGGAACTCGAAGACGTCGCGAGTGGCAAGGTGCTCACCGACGAAGAGAAAATCCGCCTCGAGGAGAGACTTGCCACACTCCGCCAAGACATCATGGAGAGCGAGCGGCAGCTCGACGAAGCGAAGACCGAACTAGGCAAGAAGCGATCGCGATATGGCGCTCTCGAAGAGGTGCAATCGCGTCTCGAGGGTGTTGGCGCGGGCGCAAAAGCGTTGATGGCCACCAAAGATCCGACCATCGTCGGACTGGTGGGCGATCGCATTCAGGCGCCAAAAGAGCTCACCGCAGCGCTCGCGGGCTTGCTCGGCCAACGTCTCGAAGAGATCGTCGTCGAGGATGATTCGCGCGGGCTCGACCTGCTCGAGGACCTTGCGACCAGCAAAAAAGGTCGCGCGACGATCGTTCCTCGTTTTCCGCGACACGTCGCGGGCACCGGGCAGTCGCTGCCGCCGTGCGAAGGCGTCATCGGTAGACTCTTTGACCGCCTGGAGTTCGCGGCAGAGGACGAAGCACTCGTGCGCTGGCTCGTCGGCGATGCGGTGGTCGTCACCGACGTGATCGCTGCAACGAATGCGCGCGAGCATGCGCGATCCACACCCATCGTGACTCTCGCGGGCACGGTGTTTTTCGGCGATGGACGCATAGCGGGCGGTTCGGGCGAAGAGGTCGCGGCCGGTCGACTCGATGCGATGCGCGAGATGCGCGAACTCGAGGTGGAAGTTCGTCGACTCGATGCTGTTGCCAGCGAGCGACTCGCGCGACACCAAGCGCTGCGCGGAGCGATCGCCGAGGCGCAGACAGGTCTCGAGCACGCGCGCCAAGAGTGTCATAAGGGTGAGTTGCTCCTGGTGACGTGCGAAAAAGATCTTCGCGCGACCATGAGCAAACTCGAAGGCGTGCAAGCACGTCTGGCTGTCGTGACGCGTGAATCCGAAGAGATCCGCGCAGCACAACTGATTGCGTCTGCCGAGCGCCAATCTGCCGAAGAATTGCTCGAAATCGCGACCGACGCGAAGACGCAAGCCGAGGGCGAAGTCGTGGGAGCGCAGGCAGAGCGCGACGCATGCGCGGCCCTCGTGCAAACGCACCGCGACGCGACCACCGAGAGCAAAGTGCGTTTGGCGGGCGCGCGCGAGCGGCTGATGAGCGCAAAGGGCACCCTGCTACGGCTCGACAAGAGCATTGCAGAGTTGACAGAGCGTGCAGCGCGCATCGAACGTGAACTCGAAGAGGGCGCACGCGCGTTCGGCGAGACGGCCGCAACACTCGTGCTCCACAAAGAGACCCTCGTCGCCGCACTCGACGCTGCACGCGATGCAGAGGATGCGCTGACCGCATCGCGACGAGTCTATGACGATTTGCGCACGGCCCTCGCCGCGCGAGAAGTAGCGGTCAAAGATCTGCGAGCCCGCGCGGACGAAACCCGTGAAGCGCTTTCGGAGGCTGAAATGCGGCTCCGCGAGAAGCAACTGGATCTGGCGCATCTCCTCGACGCAGTACGCGAAAAATTTCGAGGACTGCAATTGCTACGCGTCGTGGGTGACTATCACTTGCGCCCGCCGCCCGACGACGAGTCTCGCTCGCGCATCACCGAGCTGATTCAACTGGTCGACCGCATGGGATCAGTGAATCTGGATGCGATGCGCGAACACGACGAGGCCGAGAAGCGCTACGCGTTCTATACCGAACAAAAAGCGGACTTGGAGAAGGCCATCTCCGATCTCGACAAGGCCATCGCGCAAATGAACAAAGAGTCGAAGCGGCTCTTTGCGGTGACATTCGCTGCGGTGAACGCCAAGTTCGAAGAAATTTTCCCGCGCATGTTCCGTGGCGGGCGTGCGTCACTCAAGCTGACCAATCCAGACGACATGCTCGAGACGGGCATCGACATCCTCGCTCAACCGCCAGGCAAGAAGCTGTCGTCGATCGAGCTGATGAGCGGTGGCGAAAAAGCACTGACCGCCGTGTCGCTCATTTTCGCCATCTTTCAGGTGAAACCGTCGCCGTTTTGCATTCTCGACGAGGTCGACGCGCCGCTCGATGAAGCAAACGTCTCTCGATACAACGACATGGTGCGCAGCATGACTGCGAGTTCGCAGTTCATCTTGATCACTCACATCAAGCGAACGATGCAAATGGTCGACGTGCTCTACGGCGTGACCATGCAAGAGTCCGGCGTGTCGAGAGTCGTCAGCGTCCGTCTCAACGAGGCCGCTGAAGCCACACGACCCGAACCCAAAAAGGCGAGCGAGAGTGCTCCCGACGCGGCCGCGGTTGCGTGAGCGGGTTTAGGGGACGATGAGACGGATTGCGCGCGCCATGACGTCGATGGTCGCGCGCTCCGTCGCTGGAAATTCCTCTCCGTCTATCTGCGCATGAAAGGCGCTCGCGCCCGCGTAGGTGCCGAAAATGAGTTCGATTCGCTGCGCTGAGAACGGCTTGCTGTGTTCGACTCCGACTGCGTTGAGCTCTCCAAGGGGATTACCGTCGAGATCAACGATCGCCTTGCTCGCCCAATCGCGTTTGCCGCAGAACGGAACGACCTCGAACTTGCCGTCGTCATGGAGTGCGGTCCTGTCGAACACCCATGCGCCGCCGTAGACGCGCGTGCCTTTCACGATGAGGTCGGTCAGACCTTCGAGGTCGTGCTCGCAACCGTCTGCGATCACCCGCGCGCTGAACTTGTCGCTCACCACATACGATTCGAGGAACACGCGGAGCAGCGCGCCCGCATAGACGAGGTGGTCGCGATAGATCTCTTTGAGGACGGGAACTTTCTGCACCCATTCGCGATCGTGATTGCGCTCGAACAGCACGCGCGCGCTCAGACCCCAACCTGCCGAGTCGAAGAAATATGCAGACTGCACGGGTTTGTCAGAGGAAAACGCAGTGATTTTGCCTGCATCGAGACGCGTTTCCTTGCCCGCTAGAACAACCTCGAGGTTTCTGTTGAGCGCAGCGTCGCCAGCGTCGAGGCCAAAGCTGCGACCTTGGTCATTGGCAGTTCCAGTCGGGAGCATCCCCAGCGCGATGTCGCTCCCACGGGTGCTCGTCAGCAGTGCGGAAGCGACTTCGCGGAACGTTCCGTCACCTCCCATGTACATCGCGCATCGATAGTCGCCATTGTCGAGTGCGCGAGTCACCGCTTCGATCGTCCGCCCTTCTGCTTCGGTCGGCAGAAAGTCGCATTCGACCCCGTGGTCCTTTAGCCATGCGCGAGCGCGCTCGATGCGTTCGCGATTCTTGCCGCTCTGCGCCGTGGCGTTCCCGACGAGCAAGTGCGTGGCCATGAGTCGAACGTAGCAAAGGTCCGTGTGCACCGGTCTCAGGCGCGATATCCTGCCGGCATGCGACGATGGTCCTTTTTGCTCGCACCCCTTGTTTTGGCTCAATGCAGCACCGATGGGAGCAACAGCGTCGCGGACGCAGGACCTCGCGAAGGCAGCGCGCTCACAGATGGATCCGTCACGCCGACACCGTCGTGTCAGAGCGACAATGGTGCGGCGCTCGTGCAGCAGCCTACGTTCGTACGCAATCTCAAGACCAATGAGACGGGCTGGTTCAGCTCGCCTGCGGTGTTCGATCTAGACAAGGACGGGAAGAACGAGATCATCGCGCCGATGTATTCGACTTTCGTTTTCGACGCTCAAGGCAAGCAACTCTCGAAAGCGTCCGTCACCAAAGGTCGGGTGTATGCGCCTGGCGTCGTCGCCGACTTGGACCACGATGGCATCATCGAAGTAGTGGTCGGCGGCAACAGCGGAACTGCGGTGGCTTATGAATTCAAGTCCGGCGCGCTCCAAACCAAACAGGGTTGGCCTGCGACGACCAACAGCGGAGGCGAGAGCCCTGAAGCGCGAGGCATGGCCGCGGGCGACCTTGATGGAGACGGACTCATCGAAGTTGTCGTGACCACGACGAACACGGCCAAAACAGGCTCTCAAGTATTCGTCTTCGAGCCCAACGGGACCCTCTTTCAACCCTCGAGCGCCAAAGTCACCGCATGGCCCCGGTACAACGCACTCACGGGCATTGGCAATGACGCGGACTTCAACGGGCAAGGCAACCAAGGCTACGGCTGCTACGGCGAGAATGTCGGTATTGGCAATATCGACGATGATCCCGCGCTCGAAGTGATTGCCACTTATGACAATCACCAGATCAACGCGTTCAAGGCGGACGGTACTTCGATATTGTCGAGCGACTGGTACAAGAATCCGGCAAATCAATTCGCCGGCAAGCGCATGGGCTGGGGACAGTTCATTCGGTGGTTGGATCCCAAAGTCGAGGAGGACCACTACCACCTCAACACTGGCACATGGCCCGACGTGAAGACCACGATGTGGCTCCAGTGGACTGCGTCGCCGGTGAATGTCGTGGACATGGACCAAGACGGCAAGAACGAGGTCGTGGGCATTCCGAATGCCGAGATGCAAGAGCCGTATGAAACTCAGGGGTATGCCTTCATGGTGCTCAATGGGGCACAAAATGCAGGCGCAAACGCAGCGAGGCGACACGCGGGGTTCGAGACATTGCCCCTCAGCGACAAGCCCGCCGTCCGCGGACCTAGCGACTATTACCCACCAAGCGGAATCCCGGCACCGGCGACAGTCAACGTCATCGGAGATGCAAAACCGGAAATCATCGCGCCGATCAATGATGGGTACATCTATGCAATTGGGCCCGACGGAACGCGCCTCTGGAGATACGATTACGCGAAAGGCGCATCGAAGACCTTCGCGTCCGAAGTTGCCATTGCAGACTTGAACAAAGACGGTATCCCCGAAATCGTATTTGGCACTTACTCGCTAGCGGCCAATGGCGGACATCTGATCGTACTGGCCAATACGGGCGCGTTGCTATTCGACGTGACTCTTCCGAATCAGGGCCAAGACGGCAATGGCATTGGCGTACCTGCAGCTCCAACGATCGCAGACGTGGACGGTGATGGTCAGTTGGAGATCGTGTTGACCACATTCGATCACGGCGTCGACGTGTTCACCGCACCAGGATCGGGCACAAAATGCGTGCCTTGGCCAACAGGTCGGGGCAATTGGCTGCGTAGTGGTGCAGGGCCGAGCATCGCCAAGTAGCGATCAGGCCGCGCCGTGAAACGCTGCTTCGATGTTGTGACCGCTCGGGTCAATGACGAACGCACCGTAATAGTTTGCGTGATAATGAGCGCGAATGCCGGGCGGGCCAAAGTCTCTGCCACCTGCGGCGAGGGCTTCTTGGTAGAACGCGTCGACCTCTCCGCGACTCTTGGTTGCAAAGCAAATATGTACTGGGGTGATGATGCGAACTTGCTCAGGCGTTTGAAAGCTCGCCGTGTCGCCGCCGATCCAAAATTCTGGTTTGCCGTCGGCGCCAAAACCGGCTGCACCGTCGAACTCCATCACCAGCGCGATGCCGAGCGGCGCGAGCGCTCGAGAGTAGAACGCTTTGGCGCCTTGGAAATCGCGCACGCTGACTCCGACGTGATCGAGAACCTTCGTCATGGACGCGATGATAGCAGTCTCGAAAGCGCCGACGGCGTTGCAGTCGCTCCCTTAGCGTGGACAACATCGCATCACCCTAGCCCCAGAACGCCAGGGTTCATGATGTAAGCCGGATCGAGCTCTCGCTTTGCAGCTCGCAAAACAGCACCAAACGGCTCTGGGCGTTCACGAACGTACCAAGGCACATGCGTGCGACCGACCGCGTGATGATGCGTGATGGTGGCCCCGCACGAAGCGAGCACTTCGCTGACGGCGACTTTGATCGTGCGCCATTGATCGAGCGCGTCGCCCTCGCCG
>JAYVXK010000113.1:0-8541 GCA_043785265.1 Myxococcales bacterium
GGCAAGAGCGCGGAGGTCACCATCAAGCTCGACAAAGACCTCACGGTGAGCGCCAACCCGACCGACCCGACCACGACCCTGCCTCCAACAGACACCAACCCGTCCCCGCATGTCGCCCCGCCAGAGACGCCCAAAAGCGGTAGTCCCAATATGGCATTAGCGATTACCGGATTTGCGGTCGGCGGCGTGGGCCTCGCGCTCGGCGCGATCACAGGCATCGTGGCCATGGGCAAACACGGCGATCTGGCGAAGGCTTGCCCGACGGGAGTCAATTGCCCATCCACACTTCAGAGCGACGTGAATTCGTATCACACGATGGGCACGCTCTCGACAGTCGGATTCATCGTGGGCGGAGTCGGCATCGTCGCGGGTGTCATCTTTCTTCTGACCGCGCCGAAAGGCACCAAAGAACAAGACCCCAAAGCCGCGTGGATCATGCCTTCGATCGGTTTCGGCACAGTCGGCGCGGTCGGCCAGTTCTGAGCTTGGCGCTCGATCCACGCCGTGGTACCAGCGGCGCGACATGAGCGACGTTGCGCACCTCGTGCTCGCAGACGGAACGACCTTCACGGGTCGACCACTGGGTGCACGGGGAACGACGGTCGGTGAAGCGGTCTTCACGACGACGATGACCGGTTATCAAGAGGTGCTCACTGATCCGTCGTATTGCGGTCAACTGGTCGTCATGACGGCGCCTGAGATTGGCAATGTCGGCGTCAACGCGAGCGACACGGAGTCGATCGACCCGACGGGCGCTGGTCGCGATCCAGGGCCAAAACTCGCTGGTTTTGTGGTGCGTGCGGCGTCACCGATCGCGTCGAGTTGGCGCGCGACGCAAACACTCGAGGCGTATCTGACGGCGCACGGCATCGTCGCGATCTCGGAGATCGACACCCGCGCGCTGGTGCGTCACCTGCGCGACAAGGGCTCGCAGAACGCGGCCATCGGGACCGCGTCGCGCGACGAACTCTTGCGACTCGCACGCGCAGCTCCCGACATGAGCGGTCTCGATCTCGTGGTGCGCGTGACACCCAAAGAGCCCTACGAGTGGACCGAGGGACGTGGCGAGTGGCGACCCCGCGCGAGCGCGCCCGCATTGGCGAGTACGCCGCACGTCGTGTGTGTCGACTATGGCGTCAAACGAAACATCTTGCGATGCCTCGTCGATCTCGGGTGCAAAGTGAGTGTCGTCCCAGCGAGCACGACGGCCGCGGCGATCCTCGCGATGAATCCTGATGGTGTGTTTCTCTCCAATGGTCCCGGCGATCCTGCTGCAGTGACCTACGCGGTCGAAACAGTGAAGGGACTGCTCGGCAAGAAACCCATTTTTGGGATCTGCTTGGGGCATCAACTCTTGGGGCTCGCGCTCGGTGGCAAGACCTACAAACTCAAGTTTGGTCACCGCGGTGCCAATCAACCCGTCAAAGATCTCGCGACCGGCAGGATCGAGATCACCACGCAAAATCATGGGTTTTGTGTCGATCTCGCGACATTGCCTGCGAGCGTGAAGTCCACGCACGTTCATCTCAATGACGGCACGAGCGAAGGGCTCGCGTCAGTCGATCTCGACGCCTTTAGCGTGCAATATCACCCCGAAGCGGCGGCAGGACCGCACGACTCGTTCTACTTGTTCGACCGCTTTGCTGCGGCGATGGTGGCACGCAAGGCGAGCTGAGTGGTCTAGGACCTGCTATGAGAGGCGGCCGACAATGGCGCGCAACAAGAAGATTCACTTCGTCAGTCTCGGCTGCCCGAAGAACAAGGTCGACAGCGAGGTCATGCTCGGTGTCGCCCGCGACCATGGATACGCGGTCACCGCCGAAGCAGATGAGGCAGAAGTCATCGTCATCAATACTTGCGGCTTCATTGGCGAAGCAAAAAAAGAATCGATCGACACCATCTTCGAGCTCGGCGAGATGAAGAAGATCGGTCGCTGCAAAAAGCTCGTCGTGTCGGGTTGCCTCTCGCAGCGTTATCCGACTGAGCTCGGCGATCAGATGCCCGAGGTCGATCACTTTTTGGGATCGAGCGACATGCTCAAACTCGGCGAGGTGCTCGACGGGCAAGCCGATCGCATGCTCGTGGGTAACCCGGCCAACTGGGTCGTACGAGCGACGGATCCCCGCATTTTGACGGGCCCGCGTGCAAGCGCGTACGTGAAGATCGCCGAAGGGTGCAACCGCACGTGTTCGTTCTGTGTGATCCCTCAGCTGCGCGGCAAACAACGCTCACGCGACGCGGACGACGTGGTGCGCGAGGTCGAACAACTCGCAGACTCGGGTGTGGTCGAGATCAACTTGGTCTCGCAAGACACTGTCTCTTATGGACGCGATCTCCCCAAAGCCGATCGGGTCGCGCTCGCCGACTTGGTCAAACGCGTCGCCGAGGTGAAAGGCGTTCGCTGGACGCGGCTCTTTTACCTCTATCCAGAGACCATCAACGAAGAGCTGCTCGATCTCATCGCGCATCATCCTGGTGTCGTGAAGTACGTGGACATGCCCCTGCAACACGCCGCAGACGCGATGCTCAAACGCATGAAGCGCGGACACGGCAAGGATCGCCAGAAGCGCGTCGTCGATCGTCTGCGCACGTCGATTCCGGGTCTCACGTTTCGCACGGCCTTCATCGTGGGTCACCCTGGCGAGACCGACGAAGAGTTCGACGAGCTCGTCGAGTTCGTCGAGTGGGCTCAATTCGAGCGCATGGGCGTGTTCCGTTACTCGGACGAGGAATCGAGCGGGAGCGTGGAATTGGCCGGAAAAGTGCCAGTTGGCGTGGCTTCCAAGCGCTACCGCAAGTTGATGAGCGTGCAGCGACAGATCGCAAAAAGGAAAAATCGCGCGCTCGTCGGAAAGACGCTCGAGGTCCTCGTCGAGGGCGCGAGCGAAGAACACGATCTCGTGATGAAAGGTCGCCATGCCGGACAAGCGCCGGACATCGACGGCCAAGTATATTTGTCAGGCGGCGTCGCGCGCGCAGGTCAGATGCGGCGCGTGCGAATCACTCAAGCCAGCGACTACGATCTCGTCGGGGACTTGGAAGGCCACGCATCTGCCGATCAAAAGCAGCGTCGCGTGTCTCTGAGAGTCGTCGCCAGCACCTAGACGTCGTTTCCGGCTACGGGAGTTTGACGACGAACTTGAGAGGCTGGCTGACGGTCTTGCCGAACTCTTGGGTGATGGTGAGCACGTCGTTGTTCACCGCGCTGAGGTCGGCGTCCCAACTCCCATCCGCGCGCACTGTGCTGACGACACCGTGGTTGGTCGGGCCGGCGTTGTCGTTGAGGATGACGATGAGCGCGTTGGGCTCGGCCGAGCTCGGACCTGCGTGCAAGTGAACCGTGCCTGGCGTCGCGCCTGCTGTTGCTGCGGGTGCGTCTGGCGGAGGCAAGGGCAAGGTCGGGCTCGCGCACGCAATTGCGAGCGCACCAAACAGACTCAAAAATACTCTGCGCCCTAGGAGCACGGCCAACATAGTAGCACAGTTTGGGCCACTCGCTGCCTCTGTGTTTTGGCCGATTTCGGACACAACGTAGTCAACTCTGTTGGCGCTGTGTTGACCATGTGGACGGACCGAATTCATCGGGTCTCTCATGGCCGCTCAGCGCAGAGACCGTCACGGACTTCTTGTCTCCGCGTGGATGCCTCGGTAAGTCGCGAGCGTTCCCCACACCGTGACCAGTCTTCGATCCCGATTCGCTCGTCTCCCATGGCGCCCCATTCCATTCGCCGTGGCGTTGGCGATGTGGGCGGCTCGTAGTCGCGGCGCAGGCATCGACGATGCAGCGAAGAACCGCTCTGTTGCATTGTGCGAAGCCCTCGACACCCAGAAGAAACTCGTTTGCGCCGAACGTGACGTTTCTTGGCTCCGCGGTCCGAACGGCGTCGCTGGTGCGATGTCGACGAGTGGCATGGCGCTCGTCCGCGCACACCTCAAAGACGAGCCCAGCGATCTGTACTTGGTGACGGCGCGATTATCGCCCGAGGGAGTGTTGCTCGATCTCGGGCGAGCGCATGACATCACCAACACGTATGGCGTCGATGAGAGCATGCCCGTGCGCGCAGGCCATTATTCAGCCTATTTCACGCAAGCGGGAGGCACGATCACGAGTGTGCACGCGCTCGATCTCGACGGACTCGATCCCGAGAAGCTCGAAGGCATGAGCGGCCTGCAAAAAAAACAGATCGCGATCACCAACCTACAGTTGACCGGGCAATCGTTTGGCATCGTGCATCACGTCTTCGCGCTCGACCCGGTCGCGACTCATGTGACCATCGACGTGTCAGCGGACGCGCGCGAGGGAGAATTTTTCGTGCACAGCGACGCGCGTGAAGTGGTGATCGACGCGAAGGACGGCAGCGTCCCCGTGGGATCGGGTTGGGTGAGAGCGACTCCCGATCAACGCGCCAAGCCGCCGACACTTTTGCCGTGGGCGCGCACGGTGGGCAGCGAATATCTCGGCGACGAGCAAATGTTCGCGGCCAAAGCGATCGCCATGACCGCGATGGATTGGGCAGGGCGCTTGCGTTCGAGCACGCAAGACGATCAAGCGCGCGTTGACGAAGAGCTCGGAAATCTAGGCACTCCAGGCGTTGCGCCCACCTTCACGGATCCAGAAATCGGTTGGCCACCTGCGCCGCTCTCACCCATCTTGAGTCCCGCGCTGACGGGTGAAGGCAAGTGGATCGAACTTGGAAATGATCCGTTCATCACGCCCGCCAATGGCTTGCCCTCGCCGTTCGTGACGACCTTCGTGCGACCCGACAAAGAACGCAAAGACGTTCGCATCTACGTCACCATGTGGGACCCGCGTCAGATCGCGTTGCACATGCAAGCCGGAACCGTAGAGCCCATCAGCGCGACAGGAGAGGCTGGACCAGGCCAAATCCCGCGGGTTCCGGAGATCGTGACCAAGGTCGTCGCGGGCTTCAATGGTGGCTTTCAAGCGCAACACGGCGAGTACGGCATGCAAGCAGACGGCGTTCTCTATCTGCCGCCCAAGCCGTATGCGGCGACTGTCCTGGAGCTGCACGACGGAACCACAGCTCTCGGTTCGTGGCCTGCGTCTCAAGAGGTGCCAGACGAAGTGCTGTCGTATCGGCAGAACCTGACGGCGATGCTCGAGAAGGGAAAACTCAATCCGTGGGGGCGCACGTGGTGGGGTGGAACTCCGCCCGAGTGGAAGGACAACATCCACACGACGCGCAGTGGATTGTGTCTGACCAAGGAGAATCACGTCGCGTACATTTGGGGTGCCGATGCCTCCGAAGAAGCCCTCGCAGGAGCGATGATCGCGGCTCGGTGTACATACGGGATGCACTTGGACATGAACCCGGGCATGGCCGGCTTCGAGTTTTATGACGTGCAGCCGAGCGCGACGTGGAAGCCGCTCGGCAGGCCTTTGCAGGCCGATTGGGAGTACGAAGGCACGTTCAAAGCGCTGCCAGACATTCACTATCGCGCGCGCCGAATGATCCGCGGCATGCAGGAGCAGAGCTTCCCGCAGTACATTCACCTCGACGGTCGCGACTTTTTTTATCTCACGCGCAGACCGCTCTTGCCGGGCGCAGACTTGCCCTCCGATGTGCCGGGTGAAGGCGTGTGGAAGATGAAGGGCCTCCCTCAACATGGCTTTCCGTATGCGATCGCGACGACTGTCGTGCGCGCGTCGGCTGCGCGTCAGGATGCGCGACTCCGCGTCCTGCGACTCGATCCGCGCACCGTTCGACCCGCAGGCAGCGAAGGCACCACGGAGTCGACGCCCACGATCGCCACATTCACGAACTCCAAAGACGCGCGCGCGGGCGACCAGACGATGGTGTGGTCGCAAGGGACATTCATCGCACGAAAGCCGCAAGATCCAGCCGCGGGAGAGTTGCAGATTGCACGTATTCGCAAACTCGATTTTGCGGCGATGGCTGCGACGTGTGTCGAGGACGACGACGGCATGCTCGTTTGGATCGAGCTCCCACCGAATGTGCTCACAGACGCCGGGACCACCGCAGCGATGGATGCACTGCTCCTGAAAGCGGGTTGCTCCGAGCGGTTTGGCGTCGTGGGCGACACACAAGTTCTGATGGGCGGGACGCTCGATCTGGACGGCGCGGTGGCCCCTGTACCGAAAGGAACGGTCTCGCGGATGGTTCGAGGCGACACGCCTGGTGCGAAGCCCTATTTCGAGAGCACTCCCATCGTCGGCCCGGGAACCTGGCAGCCCTTGCAGATGCAGCGAGTCCGCTATTTTCCCAAGCCAAAGAAGGATCTCGACGGCGGTTCGCCTCCTCCAACGGGCACGCCTACGTCGACTCCGACCACTACGCCGACCACGCCAAGCGGGACGACTGGCCACTGACTCCGCGAGAAATTACGGTCGATTCGGAGGTCTTTCATTGACCGAAGTGGAAGGCGACGGGTAAGAAATTGGTATCGGAATCGATCCGTGTCCACTCGCCCCCAGCCCTTTGGCCGCTACGAGCTGCTCGATCGCATCAGCGCGGGAGGGATGGCCGAAGTCTTCCGCGCGTCAGACACTCAACGTGGCGGCGCGCTCGTCGCCCTCAAGAAGATCCTCCCGCAGATCTCCGAGGACGACGAATTCATCGCGATGTTCGAAGACGAAGCGCGCATTGCTTCGCAGCTAGAGCATCCGCACATCGCGCGAACTCTTGATTTCGGACGCGTCGAAGGCGGCGATTACTACATCGCCTTCGAGTACGTGCACGGCAAAGACCTGCGGACGATCTTTGATGCCGCGGTGAAAAGCCAGCTGCGGCTTCCCCTGCCCTTCTTGCTCTACATCTTCGCGCGCATTGGCGAGGGACTGTCCTATGCGCATGCGCGCAAGGACGCGAACGGCAATCCAGTGAGCATCGTTCATCGCGATGTATCGCCCCAAAACATCGTCGTCTCGTACACCGGCGACGTGAAGCTGATCGACTTTGGCATCGCGAAAGCCGCGGGCAAGTTGAGTCGCACGCAAGTCGGCGCGATCAAGGGCAAGTTCGGATACATGAGTCCCGAGCAAGTACGTGGGCTCGAGATCGATCAACGCACCGACGTGTTTTCGCTGGGCATCTGCATCTGGGAGCTGCTCACGCGCGAACGCCTATTTCAGGCTCCCAACGAGCTGCTCGTGCTCGAGAAGATCCGCAACTACGTCATCCCTCCGCCGTCGAGTCGCAATGCCGAAGTGCCCGCCGAGCTCGATCGCATCGTCCTCAAAGCACTCGCCAAGGATTTGGACGAGCGGTACCGTTACGCAAAAGAACTCTACCGAGACCTCAATGTGTTCGCGCAGAACACGAAGATCGTGGCGACCCGCGAAGAGGTTGCAGAATACATGCGCACGTCGTTCCCCCAGGATGACGCAAGCGCAGCCAAGGCCACCGCGCCGAGCGGTTTGAGCTATAAAGAGACTGGCTCACCGAAGGGTGACCAGAGTACGAAGTGGCCGCAGGACGAAGCTTCCGCCCTGCGGCAGGTTCAGGAGACGCGCACGATGGCTGAGAACAAGGGCTCGGACCTCGACATTTTCGAGGGTCTCGGAAAGAAAGCGGCACCGCCTTCGCGCGCATCGGCCGTTCCTCCGCCGCCGCGCGCGCCAGGTGGACCGCCGCCACCGCCGAGCGAGATGGGCAAAAAGACTCTCCTCGGTATTGCCTCTCCTGCAGCAGGGGGAGCGCCGGTGCCGCCTGGTCCGTCGGGCAAACTTCCGCCGAGTCGCGCGTCACTGCCCAATGTCGTCCCGCCACCGCAACGCACCAGCGCACCGCCTCCTCCGCCTCCACTCACCAAACCGGCCCCCTACAACCAGCCCGGCGCCGCGCCTGCCGCGATGGACATGGACTGGGACGACGAGGACGAAGCCACTCACATCTTCGACAAAGACAATCCCGACATGACCGCGCCTGGTCCGGCTCCCACCGCGCCGATTCCTCGAGGGCCAGGCCCCGCGGCAGGTGCGCCGCCGCCGCCGCCACCCGGTGGCGCCTTCAATCGGACGATGGCGATGAACGCGCCGCCGCCGCCGCCGATGACGGCACCTGGAGGGTTCGGATTCGCTCCGCCTCCGCCCCCGCCGCGCAGCACGAATCCGCCGCCGCCGACGATCAATCCGCAAGCCATGACGATGCAGCAGCACAACACGCTGCCCGTCGGAAACATGCCGATGCAGACACAGACCGAGCCGCTGCGCATGCCGCAGTCACGTCCGCCTGGACCTCCGCCGCCCTACAATCAGCAGCAGGGCATGATGCAACAGCAGCAGGGCGGCATGATGCAGCAGCAGCCGCAGCAGGGCATGATGCAACAGCAGCAGGGCGGCATGATGCAGCAGCAGCCGCAGCAGGGCTATCCGCAGGCCATGCAGCCACCGCAGCAACTGGCGCCGCGACAGATGGAAGCGACTGCGCTCGTGCGCCCGCAGGCGAGTTCGAAGGCGCCGCTGATCATCGTCGCGGTGTTGCTCGTGCTCGCGTTGGGTGCGGGAGCTGGCTTCTTTTTGCTGGTTCCGCGCACCGGCAAGATTGCCGTCAACGTGGC